>JAGGZB010000120.1 GCA_021162225.1 Candidatus Bathyarchaeota archaeon
AAAGATGCAAGAGGCCATAATAGGAAGAAGTATCATCCACATTTATTGAGAAAGTTCTTTAGAACCGCCTTAAGAAATGCAGGAATCGAGAGAATCTATGTAGAGGCCATGATAGGCCACAATCTCAAGAGCACCTTCGGCGTCGAGATGGTTTACGATAAACAAGCTGATAGACCAGAAGTCTTAGAAGAGCAATATAGGAAAGCTATTCCTCAACTAACCTTTCTCTCGGAGCTTCCATATCTTGAACGGAAGAAGAAACAGGTTGAACTCGAGAAGAGGATTCAGAGACTTGAGAGGATCTTAAAGAAACTTGTGGCCCTCCAGAGCCAGCATTCTCTCCAAGATCTAGAAGCCGTTTAATCTCTTCAACCTCTTTCAAAGCCTCTAAGGCCAAAGCGAGACACTTATCACACATCAACCCCTCTAAGTTAGGCGGCTCTTTTAACGCTGAGAAAATATATCTGATTCTTCCTGATTAGACACGCTTATCAAGACGTGGGATATGCGAAAATACGCGTTATTACGTTTTAGCTGGGTTGATGATACCTGTTTTCGGGTAGTGGTCATTTGAACTTTCTAATTTTTCTTTCTCGTTTAGATGAAGTCTGGCTTAACGTAGATATTCCATTCTCCTTAAGGAAGTGATTAGACGCTTATTGTAAGCGTGAAGGATTGAAGATCAAAGCCATGGTGGCTAAGCTCTAGACGAATACCTCAAGCAGAAAGGAGCCTAGTTAGGTCATACAGCCTGCTCCCTAACAACTTTAACCCTTCTAGACCTGCCCCTAAAAAGGCCAACTCCTAATTCCTATATGAACTCCAGACATTATAGCTTCGATAAGTCCTTATCATAAAGGAATTTAGGGATCTAATGCTTGAAGGACTTCAGAAAATCGGAAATATCCTTTGTTTTCATAAAATAATCTAATATTTTTTCTATGCCTGACAAATTTTCGCTGGTTCTCTTTATTTCATCTTTCCAATTGAAGTTTTGAACTTTATGGAAATCGTCTAAAACGATTACGGAAACTGATCGTCTAAGTCGATAGTCGCTTAGAATATCTTGTGGGTAAATAAAAAGCTTTGTGATACAGTATCTAAGTGTTTCTCTCATTAAGTTAAAAGCATTATCAGAAAGACATTTTTCTTCCTCAGGCGATAGTCGACCTCTAGGGGATACTGCCGAACTTCTTCCTGAGCTAGTTAAACGCGTAAGAAATTGTCTTATCATGTCTTCGTGGATATCTATCTTAGTCTTAAGAAAATCCGCTATACTGACAGGCTCGTTTCTAATTATAGCAACTACTTCATTTTTTATAATATCTTGCGTAATATCTTCCATTAGGTGCAAATATATTAATCTAGGTCTTTTACCCGTTTCATTACTCTTTATGATATTAGACCAATAATCAAGCTCTGTAAGAACCCCTCCTGAAAAACTATTTGCCCCACATAATGGCCTATATACAAGGATGGCGTCAGCATAAAAGACAAGCTTATGATCTCTTGCAGATAATTGGTCAATTATCTGTGCAATTGATAGTAAAGAAAGAATCTTTGCTTTATTATTTAAGGAATCTCGATGATTTGCGATGAAGAAGTCTGTGTAGTTCACGTCCACATCCGCTTCCCACAGTGTGTTGCCCGGAACAGGCCAACGCGGGGACAACTTTAAAATATCTAAGGCTATTCTCAACTCATCTATAGCGGTTGGAGAAATCAAAATTATATTATGTGTCTCAAAAATCTTAGGAAGTTCATTAATTTCTTCATAAACAATACGAGGCCAGCTATATGAAACGCCTTTCTTCCATTTGCTTATTACATCTCTTCTAAATCTCGTAATCGGATGAGAAACATATATTATTGGGAGATCTGTACTGCTAATCAATTTTAAAAGCAGACTTCTTCTTTGTTTTAATGCAAAAACTATGAATCTAGCCTCTAACTCCTCTGAAATTGTTTCTGAAATTAATATCTCATTTTGACGCCAGTTTAAGAGTTTATGAAGGATTCCGTGCTTCACAATCAGTTTTATATCCTCCTTATCTCTCGTGAAATCATATTCGTCGATTAATAACCCCTTAGTTTTTTCAAATATTTTATTGAAATCAAATATTTCGTTAGGCCTAGTAAGTCTATGATACATGTCATAAATATCATCAATTAAAACGATCACTTTATCAATTAAAATGCCTTCATCTCTCAATTGCTCCTTTAATCTTTTGAGCAAATTTAGATCTACAGCACTATAAAATTCATTTCGTTGTCCGCTATAATAAACAGCGTGTCCTCCTATTACAGCATGATCAAAATTCTCTTCTTTGAAGAGATCGCTTTGAAGATCATTCCAAGCATCACGCCACCATTTCTTCACTTTATGCACTGGACTATGCCAAACAAGGGTTAGCATAGTTCTCCTGAAACGACCTCTTTTTGAAAGCTCTTCCTTTACTTCCAGTAACCTTGACATATAATCTTCAACATCAAAGACTTTAACTCCTTGTGACTTTAGATATTCTTCTACGGAAGAAAGACAGGTACCTGAAGGAGCAAATAAAAAGGATAATGATTTCATAGTTCATCTCTATCAGATACCTACAAACCGCTCAATCTCATTACGCCCAACATAAGTCCAGAAAGGAGTTATTAAACGAGGTCTGCGAAACATCTCATCTTCAATTACTTCTATTTCCCAGCCTTCTTCCTTTAATCTTTCTACATATCTTGCAAGTAATCCCCGAAGTTTAGGACTGACATTCAGAATAATTCTTCTTTGTCCATTGTTCATGTCTTAAAAAATAATTTAGCAGATATTTATTTTTAACGCTACTTAACCTCTTCTCAGGGCTCGGTGAATTTTGCTGTGTGGGCAAGTTTCCCCTTTGGAGGAATTCTCCGGTGTCATCGAGATGCGCGTCTATTTCCTCGGCTTCTGACTTAACTCTTCATTCTTATAATGCCTGTTTCTTGATCCTAATCGATCAATGTTAATTGATCTCTAGATATAGGGGAAGGTTCAAATCCCCGGATAG
The DNA here is from genome assembly GCA_021162225.1 of Candidatus Bathyarchaeota archaeon. Taxonomy (GTDB): domain Archaea; phylum Thermoproteota; class Bathyarchaeia; order Bathyarchaeales; family DTEX01; genus B63. The sequence goes on from JAGGZB010000120.1 coordinate 3,039, forward strand.
GATTTGAACCATGTGTTTTTGACATCATGTTTTAAATATCTCCTCTGAAAATCATTGAGTATGAGGTTCTCCCGGCGTAGGAAGCCCCGAAGGGTTCGAGAGGTCATAACAAAGGAAAGGCCTGCGTGGCTTGCTAAGATTGTTGGAAGAAAGCGGAAGAAGATAGTAAAAGAGTATTAAAACCGAAGCACGGAGAAAAAGAAGGGAAGTTTATTGAGGAGAGTTTAGTGATCTCGGCGGCCTCTTTTTGAGGAGTGGCCGGAAGTCGGTTTCCTTTACTCGGATACCTATGGAGAAATGGAGTCCGAGAAAGTAGATCTCGATGCCCTTAGTCTCAACCTCTCGGAGCGTTCGATGATGCTCCTCATCATATTCTACTGGGATTGTTGAGATTACTTTGTTGATCCAAGGCCTGAGGTAAAACATTCACTCCACCTCCTCGACCCAAGGATTAACATGCTTCTTGAGAGTCAGAATTTTTGTGAGGCTGTTCTGGTATCCGCATTTTTGGCAGACCGCGAAGATCCATAGCTTCTTTCCATTGACCTCGACTCCCTCAGGATGCTCATATCCATAGATTGAGGCCGTCTTAAGCGGATGGCCACAGGTTAAGCATCTCTTATCCTCGAAGAGCTTGATTATCCTTGGATCCGCTACCAGCTCATAGCCCGCATATTCATCTAATCGATGGTTTCTATTCATGTATCCATGGCCATGGAAGGCTCCTCCACATCGGCATCGACATGGAGATCGTGGATCCGCATAATAACATCTTGGATGGCATCCGGCTGGAATCACCCCATTTTTCCTTTCACTCTTTCGAGATCTAGCCTCGGAGAGAGCCTCTGGGGTCATACAGCCCAAAAAAGCAGAAGCCCCTTCTCCGAGGAAAACATCTAACAAAACCTGACCTCTCTCCATGCTCTCACTCCCTCACCTATTAGGATAGTTAGGTAAGTATATAAAGTTTAGGTCGATTAGACCTATTCGGAAAGATAGACTTAAATATCCTAACCGACTAAACCGAGACGAAAATGAGCGGCTTTCCAACAACTAGAGTGGTTTCATACCAGGCTGGAAAATACCTTAGAACCAGCATCCCAATCGAAATAGTGAAAGCTCTCGACTTGAAAGCAGGAGATGTCCTTGCTTGGGAGATCGAGGAAAGAGATGGCCGTAAAGTGGCCGTCCTCAGAAAACTTGAGTGATTGAGGTTGTTCTCAAGGAAAGATATATATTGCTTTGAAATCGTTTCATAACC
>JAGGZB010000193.1 GCA_021162225.1 Candidatus Bathyarchaeota archaeon
AAATAGATTATCTCAACTTTTTTATCATGCAATCTACATCATCACCTCTTTACAAATGCTATGAGAAAAAATAAGGATACGTTTGTTTTTGGTATCACTGCATATTTTTCTATGCTTTTACAGTGATTTCTCTGACAATGCCGGCAGCGATCGTTGTTCCCATATCTCGTATGCCGTCTCTGCCTAGTTATAAAAAATCAGTATAAGTTTCGATTGCTATTGGACGTAAAGGCTGGAACCTTACAAGAGCACTATCTCCAGTCTTGAGAAACGCTGGATTTTCTTCTATTGTCTGCCCAGTACGTGGATCGATCTTCTTTATTAGCTCAGCAAATCTGCAGGCAACCTGTGCTGTGTGAGCATGGAGAACCGGAGTATACCCAGCAGCTATAGCCGTTGGGTGATGAATCACGATTATCTGTCCTATGAATTCTTTGGCAACGGTTGGCGGATTATCTACAGGACCAGCGACATCGCCTCTTCTTATATCCTTCTTTGATACTCCTCTAACATTGAAGCCGATGTTGTCTCCAGGTTCAGCCTTCGGTATCCTCACATGATGAGTCTCGATAGACTTTACCTCGCCTACTTTCTTCGCCGGCATAAAGATTATTTTGTCACCTTCCTTTAGAACTCCCGTTTCGACGCGGCCTACTGGAACTGTTCCAACACCGGTGATTGTGTAGACATCCTGTATTGGAATTCGCAGAGGCTTGTCAATTGGTTTGGGAGGTACCTCGAATGAGTCTAGAGCTTCATACAATGTCGGCCCCTTGTACCATGGCATTTTATCACTCTTCTTTACTAGGTTGTCTCCAGTCCATCCCGATGTAGGAACAAAGTGGATCTTATCAACGTTGTAGCCAACCAGCTTGAGCATCCTAGATATCTCTTTTTTGATCTCCTCGTAGCGTTCTTGACTCCAGTTTACTGAAGGATCGTCCATCTTGTTTATCGCTACAACGAGCTGTTTTACTCCAAGAGTAAACGCTAGGAATGCATGTTCTCTCGTTTGTCCTCCAGGACCTATACCAGCTTCGAATTCTCCCTTCTTCGCTGAAACAAAGAGTACAGCTGCATCTGCTTGGCTAGCCCCGGTGATCATGTTTTTCACGAAGTCTCTGTGGCCAGGAGCATCGATTATTGTGAAGAAGAAGTGAGGCGTCTCAAATTTCAGGAATCGCAGATCTATCGTTAAGCCTCTTTCCCTCTCCTCCTTCAAAGAGTCAAGGACCCATGCGTACTTGAAGGTTTCTTTACCTAGCCTCGCAGCTTCTTCTTCGTATTGCCTGATCGTTCTTTCATCTATTGCCCCTGCCAGATATAGTAGATGGCCCATTGTTGTGGATTTTCCGTGATCCACATGTCCAATGACCACTAGGTTCAGATGAGGCTTTTCTCCCTTGCTCATTTTTTATCCTCCAGTTTAATTCCATCCTTTTTATTGAGATTCGGTTAAACATCAGCTCAATCCGTTATTTTAAGTTATCGCTGAGTGAAACTAACGTGCAAAAACATTTTCCTCAGAAAATAAGATCGTATCCTCTTTCCTTCCTTAGCTATAAAGAGTTGAATTGTTTATTTTCGGATATTAGAGGATTTCTTCTTCTTGAATATCTGTGTTATGACTGTTCCGCTAGGTATTAGAATCTCTTCTTCTCCAGTATCTAGAACGAGATGCATCAGTCGGATTTCCTTAACTCTTCCCGTCTGACCAGCTATGGTTACGACATCTCCGTAAGAGAATGGTCGCATAATGAGAAGAAAGACTCCGGCGATTACATGCGTCAAAACCGTTTGAGAAGCAAATCCTATAACCATCCCTCCGAAGGAACCCATTGTCAGTGCCGCAGCCGGGCTTACGTTAAACATCGATCCGACCAATCCTAGCAACAACGCTATTCCAGAGATTTTCGTTATACTTTTAATCGTCGCAGCTGTTGGATGATCAGAAACTCTTAAGGCGTAAGCGTAGACTATCATGCATATTGCATTGAGTGCGTAGTATCCGAATATAAAGACAAGTGCTGCCCGTGCATATATGAGAAACGGTTTTAAGACTGTGAGGTGCTCTTTATAAGGCTGCAAAAATGACGGAATCTCCGTGAACGGGGCTTCTCCAAACACAAAATTGATGAACGAGAGAGAAATTATAAGAATCATTATGTAAAAAGCGGTCTTGAAGCCTCCTCTCCGTATACTTCGAACCTTCTCACTTATGTTATTCACACTTAACATTTTGATGGCACCTTGATATTATGGAAGAAGAACGCGTAAATAATACTTATGAAAGATCATAAGACGCTAAATTAAGGCTTAACCGAAAAAGATGTAATGGTGTGTAAACTGATTCAACAATCTTCTCGCTAGGCCATGAAGAATGCATACTTTAGAATCTTGCGTACTTCGCTTTCGACGTATCCCTCAAGGTTTCTTGCAATATCAAGGGCCGAGATGACGCCGTAAAGAATACCTTTTCTTACAACAGCTAATCTTCGAATTTTATGTTTCTCCATAATCTTCGCGGCTGTTACTAAATCTGCGTCTGGGTCAACCTCGATTAATGGAGTAGACATTACCTCTCCGACTTTAACTTTTCTTGGATTAAGCCCCTTCGCAACAACCTTATAAGTGACGTCTCTTTCAGTCACCATTCCAATCGGCCTACATTGCCTAAGAACTATCACACAGCCTTTCCCTTTCTCGCTCATTTTAGCCGCCGCTTCAGCGACGGGGGCATTCTCATCGACCGTAACGATCTCTTCATCCATGGCTTCTGATACTTTCAAAATCTCCACCGCAATATTTGCTTCCTCAACAGGATTGATTATGTTTTAGAAAAAATAAAATATTCGCTCCTTATCGCCATCACTTTTTATACCAAGCTAGTGATTCTCTGTGCATCCTTAATTAAGTGTTCCCTTTTATCTCACTACCTTCGTAAGTTTCTCTGGTTTATCTGGATTCAGGCCCTTAGATACCGATGTGTAATATGCAAATAGTTGAAGCGGAAGAACGTATGGAAGTGGAGAGAATGGTTGCGGTATGCCTTCTGGAAGGAGAAATGCTTCGTCAACATCGTTAACTAGTTGTTCAACCTTATGACTCTTCTCGGATATCATGATGACCGATGCGCCGAATCTTTTGAAGCTTCGACTGAGCTTAACCGTATCCTCAACCTCATCCGGTGAGGCTATCATTACTACTATAGTTTCCTCGTCAACGAGTCTTATCGGACCGTGGAGAAATTCTCTAGTTGCAAATCCTTCAGAGAAAATCTTGCATGTTTCTTTCAGCTTTAGTGCTCCCTCTAGAGCCGTAACATAATTTGGACCGCTCCCCAGCAGGAAAACAGCGTTCTTATCCTTAAACTTATCCGCCGTCTCCTGAACTTTGCTTTTCAAAGATTCCAAAGCATACTCAACGATTCGAGGAGCCTCATAGAGACTCTCTTCCATTTCTGAGATACCATGATTCTTCCCCTTCTCCAAGGCAAGACTTACCGAAAACATATACATAGCCATAAGCTGCGCCACGTAAGTTTTAGTAGCCGGGATTGCAAGTTCCTTGCCTGACCTCGGAAAGATACAGAAATTAGCCTTCTTCGCAAGTGTGCTATCCGATGTATTAGTGACTGCAAGCAGCTTAATACCTCTTTGCAAGGCGACATCGGCAGCTCTAATCACGTCCGAGCTCTCCCCTGACTGCGATATTGCCATCAAAAGGATCTTCCTAGAAATCTCCGAGGGAATCCATTGATGAAACTCAGATGCTGGCAACGTTGAGGCTATGATCTTAGCCAAATTTGACAGAGCATATTGACTTGCAAGTCCGGCGTGATAGCTTGTCCCGCTACCTGTAATATATATCATATCATAATCTTCAGAAATAATCTTTGAGGATAATTCCCGTAGTCTATCGCGTTCTAATCTTATCGTATTTCTTAATACCTCAGGCTCCTCAAATATCTCCTTTAGCATATGATGTGGATAATTTTCCAGCATCATCGACACCTCGTAAATCTAGATTTGACTACTAAATTATCTAGTAATATATAAGTCCTTCTTCTTCAAGTCGTTTATGAAGCTTTTCAACTGCGGCGTATACATCCTCCTCTTTTTTAGCACCAGTACATACGAGCTTTCCGCTGGCAAATAAAAGAATAACCACTTTAGGATCGTCCATACGATATATTAGTCCAGGAAACTGTTCAGGCTCATACATGGTTTTCCCAAGAGTAAAAGCCGCCTGTTCGAGATCTATCATTCCGAAGAGATTGGCCGACGCTACAATATTCTGAATCTTTAGTTCAGGCTTACCCACAATCACAATTCCGCTTCTCTTCAGCTCCTCAATAACCTTCATTACGGCTCCACGGGCTTCTCTTTCCGACTTTGCCCCGGTACAAACCATCTTTCCTGAGTTGAAGATTAACGTGGCGGTTTTAGGCTTTTTTAATCTAAAAACAAGCCCGGGGAACTGTTCTGGATGATACTCAACTCCTGGATAGCTCTTTACAACAGAATTCAGATCTATTCTCTGATTTAGAGTTGCAGATGCAACTACATTCTCTATTCTAATCTGAGCTTTAACCCTTGGCATTACTTCACCTTCTTCACTTAAACTAGCGATTAAAACACTTGTTCCTTATAAAGGATTTAAGTAGCATCATTTATATTTAATGGTTTTAAATGCCCTATACCTTCTCAACCTGTTTCATCTGATAGACACAGATATAAGAGTGCCGCGAGATCAGCCGCTAATAGAATTAGCCTTAAAGTGATAACGTATCCTCCAATATTTATTTTTGTCTCATCCATGGCTCTCATAACAAAGCCTACTTTAGGAACTACCAAAATAACCTTCCCGATCACATAGTTCTCTGGAACCAGCCACCCAAATAGTCTTAGATCATCCGCGGGATTATTGTCTCCCTTCGTGATAAAGTACCATTTCCCATCTTTCCAGATTTTCTTGATAGCTCGATGAACTATAGGAGGGCTCCGCGGATCGCTTGGATTATAAAAGACTATGATATCTCCATCATCTGGGCTTGCATGAATATCATCGGCTTTCAATCCTCCGCGTATTATAAGTAAATCGCCAACCTTTAGGGTTGGCTCCATACTTTCTGAAATTGGAGTGTGGAAGGGAGTATTTGTCTGAAGAATGAAGGTAAGTGCCCATTCAAGCGCAAAACTTCCGATAACAGCGAACAGGATGAGCAGTATAGCTTCAGATAGCCCCCTTCTTAAAGGGTTTTTGCCATTAGATTTCCCAGACAGTTTAAGCCATCTCCAATTATACCGATAAAAATTCTCCCGTATGCGAGATTTAAATCATAGCTTTTCTAGCAATAGTAATGTATCCCGTATGGCCAGTCATTAATGTTTCAGGTCTCGTTCTACCTTTTTCGACTTGCATTCTCCTAAATAGGGACTCGAAAGTTTCTATTCCTGCAAATCCGCTTTCTATCAAAGCCTCTTTTGTCTTCACAACTTGATCGATCGTTGGACTGAAGGATACGAACACTCCGCTTCCTTTCAGAGCTTCGTAGGCATGAGGAACGACAAGCCATGGAGTAGCTAGGTCAAGAATCACGGCGTCTACGCATTTTTCTTCAATCTTCTCTGTCAGATCGCCTTTTTTAAGCTCAATATAATCGGCTACACCCATTCTCTTAAAGTTTTTAGCTGCTATTTCCAAGAATTCTTCCCGAACCTCATAACTATAAACTCTTCCGTAAGGCTTAACGTAGCTCGCTATGGCTGCGGCTAATGCTCCAGCGCCCGTTCCTCCTTCCACAACTCGGCTTCCCGGCCCTATTCCGCTGAAGAAGATTATGAGCGCTATATCTTTCGGATATATTATCTGCGTTTTCCTTGAGATCTTGAAGATATAATCCCGTATTGTCGGGCGAAAGGCTATAAATTCCGCTCCCTTATTACTTTGTATACGTGCACCATATTCCTTTCCTAATAAATCCTCAATATTGATGAAGCCCTTGTGAGTATGTAATTTCTTTCCTTTCTCAACCTTAACAAGATAGCTTCTACGCTTATCCAAATAGAGAAGAACGTCATCGTTTTCTTGAATCCTTCCTTTCAACGCAGTTCACCAGCAGAACCTCATTTCAATCTTTAAGCGTTTACGTTTTATTTTACATGCGATACTTCTTCTCTTTTTCTGGCAAAATAATCTTGCTTTTCACATCTCTCATGAAAACGCTGAAGAGCTTAGGATGGACTCCATGTATTGGAAAGATCTTCTTTGGATTAATTGATTGGAGCGATTCTCTGAGATAAAGAGGATTAATATGACCTGAGACATGAATGTGAAATTGAGGCAGACCATAATGTTCAAGCCAGTTTATTAACCTATTAAAATCTATTTCCATTTCCTCATTGAAAGGTTCTGAAGACGAGAGTATATAGCAGCTTCCAGCGTCAGGTTTTATCTCCCTGAGCTCATTAAAGTCGTAAAAGGAACATGCTAGCACCATTTCCTTTTGTCTCGAGGATATCTCACGTGAGTTAACGATTCTTCCCATGTTCATTGCTTCCTTCTCCCATTGGAAATACCTCTTTTTTTCTTTGCGAAATATCAGAAGACTTTCACTGTCAAGCTTAGGAAGACTTAAATGTGGATCCTTACTCAACTCATGGAGCAGGTAGGCTTGCCTTAAAGTGATTACGAGTTTTCTATTGTTCATTCTCGCAGACTCGTAAAATGATCTAAGTCTATCTATATCTGCGGATGCAAAATTTGCCATGACCAAGCCGGAAGTACGCTGAATTATATAGTTAAGTTTTTTCATCACCTCATGTTCAGAAGAGACCTCGACGGATGTCATGTTTGTACTCTCGCAGATTACGACGTCCGGATGTGCCTCTGAAGATTTATTTATAAAGTCTTCCGTCAATTCAGGTCTGGAACCATGCCTCCTAAAATCTCCAGTGTATACGATTGTTCCTGAAGAAGTGTAGATGATAAACCCATAGGATCCTGGAACGGAATGATCAACATGGATCGGCTCAACCTCAATATTTCCAACTTTTATGTGATCTCCGGTTCTGAAGGTCTTGAACTTTAACCCTTCGAAGTTAAACTCTAAACTTGGAAGATGAATCTTGCTATATGTCTTCAGTATCGTTGCTGTTGTTTCACCACAATATACTGGTATCTCTCTCTTCAGAAATGAGATGTAAGCTGAGTGATCCATATGTGAATGCGAAAGGAAAACCGCATCTATCATCGATTCTCCAGAATCAAACTTATATACTCCCTTAATGTGAGGTAAGATCCCTAGTTCTAAAAGATCTCTTTCATTTCTCGGAGAGAGGAATGGAATCGAGTAGTATTGATCTCTTAAAGAAAAGGGCATGCCGAAGTCTAAAAGTATCCGTGTATCTTTATCCTTGACAAGAATTTTATTGCCGCCTACCTCATTCACTCCGCCATAGAATGTAAGGGTTGCCATTTTATGCTCTATATGATAATGTGACGCCAATAATAAAAATATGATCGTCTACTCTTTGTCTTCTTTTCTAATCTTTTTATAAAGGTTGTTGCACGTACTTGCTATTACATAGAGGATATGAGGGGGAGTAAAAAAGCTAAAGACCTTGATATATTTTGGAGATTTTACTCTTTTCACATTCTCTATGTCGCCATTTCCCCTCAGATATCCCTTAACGAAGCTCTCAACTATTCTTTTCGGAATCTCAGTGGAGGAGAAGAAAGCATAATGTCCAGAATAGTATAAAAATTCAGCGATATCCCAAACCTTATCTCCTCCATACTCAGCTTGTTCAAGATCTAGAAAGCAAATGTGTCCATCCCGCGTTAACTTAATATTTTCGGGTTTACAATCTCCAAGCGAAACATTTAAGGCGTGAACCTTAGCTATCTCTTCTCCCACCTTGCAGATGATTGAGCAGAGATGTTCTCCACCATTACGGGATGAACAGATTCTCCTGATCACCTCAGCTAATCTCTCCCCACCTACATATTCCTGAACTATCATTCCTTCAGCTGGACTTACATATATTATCTTAGGAACAGCTATGCCATGACTTGAGAGGAACCTATTTATTGCGTATTCTCTCTCAAGTCTACTTCTTCCTAAGACCGCGAATCCTCTCGTCCCTAAAGTCCATAATGCTATTGGAAGCCACTTAAGATCATACCAGCTCTTAAAGACCTTCAAAACTACCTTTTTTCTACCGGAAGTACTTACTAAATAGACGGAGTTCAAAACTCCTCCAAGTCTTTTAACCTTGATAAGAGAACTTCTCTTTTCCGAGAATATCTTC
>JAGGZB010000059.1 GCA_021162225.1 Candidatus Bathyarchaeota archaeon
AATTTTAAGACAAATATTAAAAGGTTCTTTGTATTGTTTATTTTAAAATGAAAAATTTTTAAATAACTACTGCATATTCATTGAAGATGATTAAAAAGGAGGATTCAGAATGCCTATAAAAACAGTCTCCGCAGTTTTAATGATAGTGCTTTTCTTAGCAGGATTAGGGATAGGCTATGGAGTAAGCATCTTCACGGCGCCGACGCCCACAGCTGGGGGATTAACTGGAGAGATCAAGATAGGAGCTCTCGAAGACCTCAGCGGATTCTTAACCACGTATGGAGAGGATATTAAAACAGCCTATGAAATTGCAGAGGAGGATGTAAACGCATTCCTCAAGAATGCTGGGGCTAAATGGACTATTAAACTTATACATGAAGATACAGCATCTACACCGGACGTAGCACTTGAGAAGTTTGAGTCTCTAGTCGGCAAGGAAGTGAAGATCATACTAGGTCCAATGATGAGTCCAGCCTGCGCCCAAGTCAGAGAGTATGCTGAAGCACATGATGTTCTTTACATCAGCCCTTCAGCTACGGCGGTTGAGTTAAAGATACCCGGGGACAACCTATTTAGATTCTGTGCGATCGATAATCTTCAAGGTCCTGCAATAGCCTCTGCTATGTATTCTTCAGGAATCACGCATCTAGTCTCAGTATACGTGGATAATGATTGGGGCGCTGGATTAGACAAGTCGGTAACTGACAAGTTTAAGGCTCTGGGTGGAACCGTGCTGAAGCATATAGCATTTGCTCCCGAAACAATCGAGTTCGCTCCGGTCGTTGATAAGATTGACTCGGCTATTCGGAAGGCCTTGGACGAGGGAGTTCCAATGGAGAAGATAGGGGTCTTCGCTGCGACTTACAGGCAGATCCTATCAATATTCACCGTAGCGGCTAAGTATCCTAATCTTTCAAAGGTCAGATGGTTCGGGACGGATGGCACCGTTATGATTCCGGAACTGGTAGACGTTGAAAAGCATCCGACAGAGACAGAATTTGCGCTTAGCACGAAATTTACAAGCACAATGTTCAAGATACCGATGACTCGAATGTACAAACAAGTACATGATGAAATTGTTAAGAGGCTGGGAAGGGAACCCACCATCTATGCCTACGACGCCTACGATTCCGTATGGATCGTGACGTTAGCTCTAGCCACTGTGGGAGAATATGACGCAATGAAAGTGAAGGCGATACTACCGAAAATAGCAGATATGTATATTGGCGCATCTGGAGATATCGTCTTAGATGAATGCGGCGACTTAGCGATTGCAGACTACAGTCTATGGCGTCCCATTAAGACCGACGGTGGTGTTGAGTGGAAAGAAGTCGGCGTATACTATGCCTCAACTGACACGATAGAATGGATGAAAGGATACGAGCCATAAACCCCTAAAGGAAAAAACCTTTTTATTTTATTTTAAGATTCTAGAAATTCCCTTGAAGGTGGAAGCATAATTGCCGATGCTGAATGAAGGAAAAATGGACGACATCATTCTGGCAACTAGGAATCTTACGAAACGATTTGGAGACCTAGTCGCCGTTGACAAGGTTAACATGGATGTTAAAAGAGGAACATTCTCCGTTCTCTTCGGTCCGAATGGGGCTGGAAAAACAACATGGGTAAATGTGGTTACAGGGTATCTTAAAAAAGACGGCGGCAGAGTCTTGTTTAACGGAAGAGATATCAGCGGTCTCTCAGCATCTGAAACTTATAGACTGGGATTAGCGAGGAGTTTTCAGATTCCCAAGATATTCCCCCGCCTCACAGTATTAGAGAATATATTGATAGCTGAAGATGAGAATCCGGGTGAGAGCTTCTTTAAGGCGCCTATAAGGGCTTCTTGGGAAAAAATAGAAAAGGAAACCGTTGAGAGGGCTTTTAAGATTTTAGAGATCGTAGGGCTGGAAGATCGCTGGGATGCGTTAGGCGGGGAGCTCAGCGGAGGAGATGCTAAACTCTTGGATGTTGGAAAGGCTCTCATGAGTGGTGCTAAGATGCTCCTTATAGATGAGCCCATAGCAGGTGTCAGTCCTTCCTTAGCCCATACAATTCTTCAACGCTTACGTAGCATAATGGAGATGCAAGGGGTTACGATCCTTATAATTGAGCATAGACTCGATATAGCGTTGAGATATGTAGACTATGCTTATGCCATGGCTGGTGGAAGAATAATCGCTGAGGGAGAGCCTAGCAAGGTTATAAGGGCACCGGAGGTCATTGAGAGTTATCTTGGTGAGAAATACCGGATAAGGTGATCTTTTATGTTGGAGCTTAAGAACGTAAATTCTGGCTATGGATCTCATCAAATACTCTATGATGTCTCTATGGAGATGAAAAAGGAAGATATAACTGTCATAATTGGTCCAAATGGGGCTGGAAAAACAACGCTTATGCGAACTATTATGGGCCTTGTAAATGTATACTCCGGAACTATAAAGTTTAATGGACAAAACCTAGTTAATATGCCGACGAACAAGATAGTGAAGATGGGAGTTTCATATGTTCCTCAGAGAGGTAATCTCTTCGAGAACCTTACTGTTAAGGAGAACCTCATGTTGGGGGGCTACCTTCTCAGTAAAGATGATCGGGAGGCGCACATGGAGGAAGTGTTAAGCCTCTTCCCAGTCTTGGCGAGGAAGGATTACATCAATCGAAAAGCGAATAGACTTAGTGGCGGAGAGAGGAAGATGCTTGCCATAGCGAAAGGACTTATGAAGAAGCCTAAGCTGATGTTACTTGATGAGCCTACAGAGGGCTTAATGCCGAAACTTACGATGGAAGTCTATGACAAGATAAGGGAGATTCATGAAGAGACAAATGTGCAGATAGTTATGACTGAAGAAAAGGCTACATTCGCTCTGGAGCTTGGAGATTATGCTTTTCTACTTGTCAGCGGCAGAGTGCAAGAATATGGAGATGCAAGGAAGATGCTTGAGGATCCGAATCTTAGAGAAAAATACTTCGGCATTCTATAGGCGAAATAGAAATGAGAAAAATATCACCAGTTTGGGGTTACAGTTTTGGTTAGATAACAGACACATTATGAACATACTGGAGAGGCTCCTAAAAGTTCTAGCCAAAATAGAGAATCCTGGGTCAGTAATTATGCATTCGAAAAATCTTTGAACCGAAATACGCTACTCTGCCGAGTTTGGGAATAAAACTAATGTATACTAGTTCTCCCCGTACAGAAAAAGCAATATCGAGAAGAGGAGATGCACTGTGAAAGTTATCTGAAAATAGCGTGTGAGAACACCCTATTAGGATAGCTTATATGGTCTTTCGGCACACTTTAACCCTAAACACTTATTAATATGCATAGGAAACTATGAGAGATTGAGGGTGACGAGAGATGTCGGAAAGTAACGCCGTGCTGATTGGACGAAAACCTGTAATGAACTATGTGTTGGCTTGTATAACACTGCTTCATGGAGGAGCAAAGGAGATAACCATTAAGGCTAGAGGGCGAGCGATAAGCCGAGCGGTGGACGTTGCGGAGATTCTCAGAAAGAGATTCATGCCGGATCTGAAAGTCAAGGATATAACAATAGGGACGGAGCAAGTTCAGCTAAAGGACGAGGAAGGCGAAGGTGTAACTCCGAGGAACATCAGTACAATAGAGATAACATTGGCTCAATAGATTCTCTAGAGACTAGACAGAGACCTATTTCCCCACAATCTTTTTGGCTTAGAAGTTTCTTTCCAAAAAGGAGGCTGAAGTGTTTATTTTAAATGTATATTTCTTCCCTTCCTCTGGCGGCTCTCAGTCTCCTGCTGATCTCTAGGCCTTTTTCCTCTCCCTTTTTAGTTATTTCCATATCATATTTTATAAAGCTCTTCGTGAATTCAGTCATCTTCTTATTTATTTCACTTAGCTCCTCATTCGTGAATCTTGTCATTATGTCGGGGTTATTAACCCATTGCATCCAGCCCCATATGCTCCTTTGGAGAGCACCAAGCATGAAGCGTATTGCCCTTACATGCTCCAGTCTATCTTTGTCTTTGACTCTCTCAAGCATCTCTATCTTCTCAAGTATTCTCTTACAGCTCCGAATCCACTCCGAGCTCAATTATTCTCCCCCTTTCAGTAATATTTGATTATTCAGTTGTCGAGGGATATGACTTAAATGTCCAGTATAAACTTTAGAGTTACGCCTTCCGCCTTCTTCTCAATTTCCATGCGGTGATATGTAACCGCTTTGACTCCTACCTTCTGCGAATGTCTGGAAGGATCGAATTCCTCTCCATAGATCTGAGCTTTAAGCCTGTAACCCTGCGGCATCTTCTTTACCTCTTCTACATGGAATTTTGAGTATAATCTGCCATTTATGTCAAATCGGATGAGTAGCTCCTCAAGCCAGTTGTAAAGCAGCTCTTTCTCATCTCTCCCCTCAACTTCCACATCTTCCTGAACTACGGGTTTAACATCCCTAATATTTGTCATAGTCTCAAACATGGCGTAGGCGGCATTCTCAAATGCTTCAGGCATGTTCCTACCATACGCCGCTATATAAACATCTGCTGTGTGCTCGAGAAATTTGAAGCCTCTAGGCTGTCTAGTCATCTTGAAGCCTCCCTCTAGAGATTACCCGCCTAAGCCTTTATGTGTTTCTGGTGTTCTTAGAAGACGAGGCAGAAAGTATTAAGTGTTCCTTAACTGAAAGAGGAGATGAGCTGACTAAAGATGCGATTAGTCATAGCAATCACTGGAGCAAGCGGCGTAGTTTACGGTAAACGATTACTTGAGGTTCTGAGAACAAAGAAGGTCGAGACTCATCTCATCATCAGCCGGGCTGGAGAAAGAATAATAGAGTATGAGCTCGGCGTCGCAAAAACTGAGATTGAAAAGCTAGCAGATTACTCCTATGGAGAGGATGATCTCTCTGCGCCTATTGCGAGTGGATCCTTCCCAACCGACGGGATGGTTATAATCCCATGTAGCACTAAGACTTTGGCGGGTATAGCGCATGGATATTCAGAGAATCTAATCTTGAGAGCCGCCGAGGTTGCCTTGAAAGAGAGACGCAAGCTAATACTCGTCCCACGCGAAGCACCCTTCAACGCGATTCATCTCAGAAATATGCTTGACCTAGCAGTTCAGGGAGCCGTGATAATTCCAGCCGCGCCTGCTTTTTATCATAAGCCACGAAATATAGATGAGCTTATAGATTTCATCGTTGGGAAAGTTTTAGATCTCTTGGGAATAAGTCATAAACTGGTCAGAAAGTGGCCTTTAGATTCCAAAATCATTTAAAAATATGTCTTTCGTAACTGCTTATATACTGCTTGGGCTGTTTCATCATATGAAAGGACTTGAGGGTCTTAGATCTGTTGATCGGCGGGGTTCGATCAAGACTAATGAGGTGGAGGGCTCTAGCAGGTCTAGAGCTAAATGCAAACATGGTGACAGAAAAATTATGGATTGGGGGTTTAAACTCTCCAGCATTAATATTATCTGAAGGATTTAACGCTGTAGTTGACCTTAGGGAGAAAGACACGGATGATTATCAAAGGTTCCTTAAGCGTCACGGAGTGGATTATTTGAACGTTAAGATCCCGGATGGAGAGGGAGTTCCTCCAACGATCCTTTCTGAGATTGTTAAGTGGATAAAAGAGAAGATTAGAGATGGGAAAAAAGTTCTTGTGCATTGTAACTTTGGCAGGGGGAGATCTGCTCTCGTAACTGCTGCATATATTGTTTCTATGGGAGTAAGCCCGGAGGAGGCAGTGAAGATTATCAAGAGTAAAAGAAGCGTGATCTTTCTGAATGATGTGCAGAAGCAAGCATTATATGTCTTTGCGAAATCTCTTTCAAAGGCTTAAAAATTCTGTGCTAAAGATCTTTCCTGCCTTTTTCTAAGTGGAAGTCTTATCTCGAACTTTGATCCTTTCCCAACCTTGCTCCTAACGGAGATGCTGCCTCCATGGGCTTCTATAAGCTTCTTGCAAATCGCCAACCCTAATCCCAATCCTTTAGACTTGGTCGTGAAAAAAGGTCGGAATATCTCCCCTATTTTATCCTCCGGTATCCCGACGCCGGTATCTTCGAACGTAATTAATGCATGATCGCTTTTAATGGACATGCTTATCTTCATCTCTCCGCCTTCAGGCATGGCTTCAATAGCGTTCTTTATCAAATTTGTGAAGACACGTTTCATCATCACAGGATCGACTAGCATCTTCGAAAGACTTTTCTTAATATCTAAGACTACCCGGATGTTTTTTGGGATGTTGATTGAGGATAAAACATCTTCAATCAAATCGCGCAGATCAGTCTCGATAAGTTCAGGAGCAGCTTCTCTGGCGTACTCTTGAAGATTTGTGATCATCCCATTTATGTAGTCAGCTTGATCATGAATTCTCTTAAGCAATCTCTTCAAGTTTTTCTTCTCCTTGACAGGTATATGTAGCTCTTCTATCTTCTTCATTGCCAAGTACAGGGTATTGAATATCACTTGGAGGGGGTTCCGCGTATCGTGGCTTATCATTGTTGCAACTTCTCCAATAGCAGCCATACGTTCAGATTCAATCAGCTGCTTCTGAATTCGTTTAATCCATTTAGACTCACATATTACAAGTAGAGATTGAGGAAGAGTCTTGAAGATTCTAGACTTAGATTCTTCTTCTAAGTAGTCAAGGTAGAGTTGTCGAATCTGTCTCTCCGGAATCTTTGAAGCTAAGGTTTCGAGAAATCTGTCATAAATGTCAAATTTAACAGCTACTTTCTTATTCAGATCAAGTATTCTCCGCAAGGTATCTAATACTTCACGTGTTTCTTCTGGACGGTTCAAGGCTTTTTCGTATATCCAGCTCACGAAGGAATTAAAACCATCAATGATTATTGATAGTTGTTCATTCTTTGGCAGATTCCGTACGTCCTGTTCAGCTTTTTGTGTCAAAATTTCTCCATATTCCGTAATTATGACGTTTCTTGTAGCGTAATGCATCGCCAATCTTTTTTTAGAGTCAGATGATGAAAGAATCCTCACGTCGATGGGTAGAAGGAGTCTCTTATAGATCTTGAAGCAAGCTTTAATCGGATCATACGAGTTAAGGCTGTCATCCCTCTTTATCTTCCTTAAAAAGCACCCGTTCGCGACGCCGTAGATTAGATCTGACTTCTTAAGAAATGATTCGTTCTCTTTAATGATTTCGTAGAACTTATCGCCGAGAATATAGTGAGCTGCATTGAGCACTCGTAAATAACAATCTACAATTTCCGAATCTCTAAATTTATCCTCAAGAATCTTCAGGTTTCTATTTATCAAATCCCTGTATTCCATGGAGCTTGGCATACTGAATCTTATACCTTTCTTAGATATCCTAACGTAGTCTTTAATCCCCGATTCCCTTATGAAATCGCTGAACTTGAAGGATTCCTCACCTAGCTTTGTCTTCCCCGTCATATCATAAAGGATTGCAAGGAAGGATGAGTATACGGCTGAGAAGTCTCTATGCAACGACGGCGTTGTCGGAATCTCTTTCTCCTGAATCATTAATGCGTAGCTTATGGATAGAAGAGCCGCAAAATATAAGGTTCCATCAAGCGGAGGAAGCATTAAACTTGTCATGGATAGATAATTAGTTAGGATTAGGCCGGGATACTGGAAGACAAGAAGACCTCCTAGTAAGATTCCATACTTAATTCTCAGTTCTTTAGACCTAGCTCTCCGAATGAGATCCGCTAGGAAGAAAATTGCAGCGGCTAAATAACCCGTATAGATCGTAATTTCAATTATGGGGATAAATGAAGACCGATTAGGAATGTACGACCATCCATATAGGGTTGGATGTAAGTCGCTGGGGTTAAGAGGGATGATGCATGCAACTAATATGGCTGGTAAGAATATTAGCATTAACCTTCTGGGCTTTCTATATATGCTAAGAATGGCGGCCAGATATGCTGATTGACCTAGCATGCTTAAGACGGATGAAAGCTGAAAAAAGATTAACGCGTCATCTACATTTGCCGACGTTCTCTGTAGGTAAGTGAAGATTTCCCATAGAGAAGTAGCAAATCCATAAGTGAAAAAGTACTTTAGAGCTTGAGGTAAGGATCTGCCTTTCCACTCGCTACATGCAGCGTAAAATAGTATCAGAAAGGAAAAGACGGCCGCAATTAAATACTGCATTAACCAATAAGATGGTGGATTCATCGTATTTCACGAGTTTGCGAGTATGAAACATGCCGGAGACAGCTTTATAGATGAATGGGCTGGATTTTCTTTCCCATTAGAGTCTTCTTCCTTAAGAGGTGTCTAAGAGTCCTCCCCCGGACACCTTTGCATATTTTTCTTAAAAAGGTAGTGTAACTGGAAAAGTCTGAATATCGGTTACAGCTATATCATAAACGAATAGTCGACTTGACGAAAAGATTTTTTTGCTAATACTGATATATCTCTCATTTTGTGGAAGAGATGCTGCATTCTCCACTCATGGAACTTGCCATAAAGTATTTCACAAGAAGGGGATACCGGGTTGATAAGCCGAGGTTTGAAGAGTCTTCTTCGAGAAACCCGAGAATAGACTTGATCGTGACCAAGCAGAACAAAATTCACCCAGTAATGATCAAGGATTGGAGGCGAACTGTAGGAGTTAATGTCGTAATAAGTCTTGATAAAGAGTCTCAGGATAAGAGATTTTCCAATCCCATACTTGTCGCTGAAAAGTTTAGTGAACACGCTAGGGCATATGCCAGCCGTAGGGGGATAATACTCATCACAAAATCAGAGATCATTAGGGAGCTACTGAGATAAGTCAAAATTCCTTTAAGTACTCGTCTAACTTGCCCTCTGCCTCTAACATTCCTAGCCAGTCAGTGATTCCAACGCGCGGTCCCTTTTTTCCTTCTATGACTAATAATATCTCTTTAGCTATCTCGGATGGACTTTTAGAATCTGTATTTATCTCACATACTTTTTCCACGCCGCATATGCTGACGGCGTCGAAAAGACAGACATCCAGTATCTCGGCGGCTAGGTTCTCTCTGACTTTTCTTTGGTTGTAGCCTCTCTCCTCTAGAATCTCTCTAAGATCTTTGGGATTCTTTCTAAGAACGAAGACTAGGCTAACTTTCTCTGGAGGAACTACGTGAACGGCGTAGTGTCCCTCAATAATTAAATCTCCTTTTACGGAATCTATTATTTGGCTGATTCTTCTTGAAACAGCCTCCATGTCTGCGATGAACGTTTCCCTCACGTTGTCCCATTCAGTGTAAAGGTGTTCTCTCTCAACAAGTTCTCCGATTGAGACTACTTCCGCCCCGATCTTGGAGGCTAACGCCTTAGAGACTGAGGACTTTCCAACACCAGGGGTACCCGTGATGATGAAAACTCTGCGATCGCTGTCTCTCTTTTCTTTCCCCATTTAAGAAGCTTCCTAGTCATCCCATATTTTTGGTTTATTGTTTCATGCTTATATAGAATCTGCAATGTTTAGTGCTATATCTTTATTCTCGTCTCTTCCTTCACGCATTTAAGAACTATCGCCGTCTCGGTTCTCGTGACTCCGTCGATCATGCCTATCTTATCTATTATCTCAGCCAGCGTTTTTCTATTCTCCGTTCTTATTTTCACAATTACGTAGTATGTACCAGTTACGTCATATACTTCATATACATCATCCATGCTGCTTAGGGCATCCAAGACATGCTCAAGATTTTTCGGCTCAGTATTTATGAGAACAAATGCTGTGAGATTCTTGCCTAGAAGGTCGGGTGAGACTATGGCTGTAAACCTCTTTATCACCCCGTTCTTCCGTAGCTTCTTAACCCTTACAAATATTGTCGCTTCACTTACTCCTATCTTCTCCGCTATCTTCTTAAATGAGATTCTTGCATCATCCTGAAGCATTCTCAGAATCTCTTTATCAATCGAATCGATCTTCACACCCATAAGTCTTCTTTCCTCCTCTATTCTTATATCTCGACTTAAAATTTATGTTTAAAGAAGTAATATTTTTTTCGGCTATATATTAATAAATCTTTAATTTTCCGAAAGATTTATAAGAAAATGTTCATCATGCTATAAAAGCACACAAAAAAGGGAGGTAGTAACCTTCAAGCTAACATGCTTAGAATGCGGCGGTGAAATCGAGATTCCCGAAGATGTAATCTCAGGAGAGATTGTAAGCTGCCCTGACTGCGGAATGGACTACGAAGTAGAGATAGCGGAGAATGGTGAGATTAAACTTAAGCCAGCCGAGATTGAAGGCGAAGACTGGGGCGAATGAGGCTGGATGAAGACTCTTTCCTTAGTAAGCGATAGGATTCGATGGGATGAAAAGGCGCTGATTCGCGCCGCATCCAGCATTGGAGTAGACTTAAAACTAGTCGATCCGAAATCTATGTTTCTAAAGATCTCTGTAAAGTCTGAAGATCTAAGCGAGGTTTTCGGCGAGGTCATAATCAACAGATGCATAAGCTATTTCAGAGGGCTACACATAGCAGCTCTTCTTGAAAAAGCAGGCTTGAAAGTAATTAATTCCTTTAAAGTTATGCTTGTCTGCGGCAACAAGGTATTCACAGACTTAGCTCTGATGAACGCTAACATTCCGGTTCCCAAAACGTTACTCGCTTTTACTAGGGAAGGAGCACTTAAAGCACTAGATGAGATAGGTTTCCCAGCTGTTATAAAACCTGTTATTGGAAGCTGGGGACGACTAATAGCATTAGTCAGAGATAAAGACTCGGCGCAGGCAATCATAGAGTCTAGAGAGCAGATTCGCAACGCTCTGCTTCAGATATATTATATACAAGAGTATGTGAAGCGTCCGCCTAGAGACATAAGGGTTCTAGTGATTGGCGATGATATTGTAGCTGCCTCCTACCGTTATTCGCCAAAAAATGATTGGCGGACAAATGTTGCTAGGGGAGGAGTGAGTAAGCCCTGCCCTATCACCGAAGAGTTGAGAGAGATAGCGTTGCGGGCTGCCGAGGCTGTTGGGGGCGGTGTACTGGCTATTGATTGTATGGAGTCTCCGAATGGGCTGCTTGTGCACGAAGTTAACAGCACTGTAGAGTTTAGGGGATTATGTTCAGCAACTGGAGTTGACATCCCGAAAAAGATGATCAAGTATGCCATTGAGGTGATGAAACAGTGAAGGTTGGAATTTTGGGTGCATCCGGGTATGTTGGCGGCGAGCTCCTACGCTTACTTTTGAGTCATCCTAAGGTCGAAGTAAGCTTAGCCACTTCGCGGAGATACGCTGGCGAATTTGTATATAGAGTTCATCCAAATCTTAGAGGATGGACGAAGCTGAAGTTCTCCCCGTTCGACCTATCAAAGATTACAGACGCATGTGATTTTCTCTTCGTCGCTACTCCTCACGGAGTCTCCTCAAGCTTCATGCCTCAGATAATTGAAACGGGAATGAAGGTGGTGGATACAAGCGCGGACTTCCGGCTGAAGAATCCTGAAGACTACGTTAAGTGGTACGGCTGGAGGCATAGATGTCCCGAGCTTCTCAAGAAGTCAATTTATGGCCTTCCGGAGCTTCACAGAGAAGAGATCAAGAAAGCCCAGCTAGTAGCTTGTCCCG
>JAGGZB010000023.1 GCA_021162225.1 Candidatus Bathyarchaeota archaeon
ATGGATTTCCGATTACTGATGAGCATAAACCCACATGGGTTAAGGTTAAAGAAGATCTGGAGTTTGAGGGAAGGAAGCCTTCAAAAGAAGAAATTAAAGCTGAACTTCAGAAAAGAAAATGTGAATGGAAAGAAATGCTCAAGGAAAGCTATCACCTTGTCGATTTTGAGAGGAGGATTGTAATTTTTCTCGACATACCACATTATCAATTCTTGCAGAGAATCAGACCTTTAGCTTCTCATGATGAAAGGGAAATAACTCACATAATAACTGATAAGACTGAAAGACATGGCTTAAGAACTAAGAAAGTTGTGATTAGAGGTTTTCCAACGATAGTTTACTGTTCCGCAAAATTGGGTATGGAAGAACAGGAGAAAACACGGTTACTACTACTTTCTCCAGAAAAAACTCAAGAAAAGTTCAGGGAAACTATTTTCCTGGAGATTGAAAGGTGACCCAATCGCCTTCATTAAAAGGCTGATGAAAGACCCTAAGAGAAGAATGAATTGAGAGAGTTGGAAAGATAAAGGAAGCAAACATTAGGAACGTTACAATTCCAGAGGAGCTTAGAAGCTTTATCTACGCTCAGTTTATGGAAGACCATCCTTATCTCGTTCCTAGACATCAAAGGGACATAACAAGGCATTAGCTTTAATTAAAGCTCATGCCTTGCTTAATTTCACGAATAGAAAACAAACTGGAAATCCTATCTGCAGAAACGTTATTGTTAATGAGAAAGATGTTGAAGCTGGATTCAGACTTTACTACTCAGTTGCAGAAGCTAATGAACTTGGGCTTTCTCCAGAACTTTGGGATACATACCAAAAATTAAAGCCATACTTTAATGAAAACGGTCTGACTATTCTGGATTTCATGAAAGCATACTTTAAGGAGTTTCATAAGCCTCTAGGTTATATGTATGCTAGGGAAATTCTGCGAACATTGGAGTCAGCAGGGATAGTATATCATGAGCCAGACCCGTTAGATAAACGTAAGCTGAGATATTTTGTGATTGAGGATGGGGTGAAAAATTCTTTCAACAGCATCAATGAAATCTATGATATTCTAAGGAATAAACTTTCAGAGCCTTTCCATGAGAATCAAGCTATAGATCTGATTGTTAAGGTTAGAAAGTGTAGTTTTGAGGAAGCAGAGAGGATTTTTCAGATTTTTGTAGATGAGGGTAAGCTCTTCAGTGACCGATATGGATTGTGGCGTTGGTCTAGATAGGCATCTCCTTCGCTGTTCTCATTCCGGTTGAGTACTCAATTCAGATGGATAATAGAACTGTTTTGAGAAGATCTCATGCATGCTTTAAAGAATTAAGGGAAAAATCTGGGAAGGTCAAATTTTGTACTCTTCAATGAATTTTAAGAGTTCTGGACGTTCCTTTTGAGTTTGCTGTAGAAGTCGAGGAGAATCTTCGACGTCACGCTTTTGTAGTTCATCGATGACTTGCCCCTGCTCGCTGACTTGCCGTTCGAGCTCCCTGATCTTGCTTTCTAACTCAACATTCTGTCTAACTAGGCTGTTTATGATCTTCCCTTGCTCCCTAAGTCTTTTTTCAAGGTCACTTACCGTCTCGAATGTCTCATAGACGCTTAGAACATTCATTACATCCGCATAGGTTTTTCTAAGCCTCTCGCCTTCCTTCTGGTAGTATGCTTGCTGATATGGTATTTTATGTCCAAGCATGAAATCTATGTCCTGCTCGTCTACTCCCTGACTTCTAAGGAGGCTTGCAAACGCTGATCTTAAGGCGTGTGCTCTTGCAGGATTCCAATGGTTGTTTTTAATGTATTCTTCAGAGATTAACCCTGTTTCCAATGCTAGCTTTTTGAAGACTGCTTAAATATGTCTCGGTTTTATCCTTTCAACCTTTTTACGTTTCCAAGACTCCACTACGAAAAGAGGCTCTTCATCTTTGAACTCTTCAAACCTTCTATTCTCTTTTTGTTCTCTTTCTCTGATGTATGCTTTAAGGGCTTCAACAGCGTCTTTAGCTAGGAAGGTTATGTACGGTAATCCTTCCTTCTTTTCAAGTCAAGCCTTAATGGAACTTTTCCTTCGAGAAGCTCCTTTCTAACATCGCCAACATTTAGGCTACAAAGTGTATGGTCATCCATCCCGCTCTGAAACAGGCAGAGGATTATGGCTTTATCTCTGAGCGTCTTCGCATGATCACATATTTTTCTAATGTCTTTAACAGTTCCAGTCGAATCGTACATGTTTAGGTAAAGCCTTGAAGTCTTCCGCTTGTTTTTACATTCACCCTATAGCCGAATTCACGGTAGAAGCTCATGATCGCTCCGCAAAAGGTTCTCACTCCAATTGGGCTTATTCCCTTCTCTTGGATTTTAGTATGCTCCCCCTCTGGTTTTCTCTCTCCCTTAATCCTTCCTACACGTTTTCGCCTATAATCCTTCTGAAGCCACTCAAAGAATCCCCTAACCCTATTTTTCACCAAGAGTAGCGGATAGTAACGCAGCGTTGCGAATCTCCTCTTCATGAAGGAATTGATATTTTCAGATACCTGAAGGTTCTTCCCTGGAACCTTAACGTATGAGAAGATTCCTGCTTCCGATGATGGGACTTTAAGTTGCCCTTAAATTTTTCTGAAAGGAGGATCGCGAAGATAAGGTCTGGATCCTCTAGCTTAACGTTTCTGAAGTCATCGAATATGATGTGGTCATCATCTATCCTCAACATGCGATGCGGCTGGCGTTTCTTCACTATTCATCACGGATACGTGGCTAAAGCTCTTTTTTCTTCATGAATAACTCGCGGTACTGAGGAACAACATCATCCATAAATCTTCTCATGCCCTCAGCGGTCTTGTAATGCTTTATCATGCCCTTCAGGACATTAAAGGGCACTGTAGCTATGTGAACTCCAAGCTCTGCCACCTCTCTAACCTGTCTTGGATTTCGGATGCTCGCGGCGATAACCTCAGTCTTAAAACCATACGCGCGGAATATTCGAAGAATCCTCGCCACCAAATCGACGCCACTGTAAACTCCATTATCATGGCCTTGATCAGCAACCGAGTTGATGAGGCGGCTCTCATAGATCTCCCTGACGGAGCTGGCCGAAGCCATCGCATCGCCGAGAATCTTATCCCTAGCCCTCCTAAGGAGATCGTGGTTAAGGTAATCTCCCTTCTGAAAGTCCTCACCGATCCTCATGCCCATATTGGCGCGGATATAATCGTCTATTCTTCCCGCGAAGGGGCTTACGTAGGCGGCTCCAGCCTTAGCTGCCAGCAAAGCCTGCTCCGGAGTCATAACTAAAGTCGTATTTACAGCTATTCCTTCACTGCTTAGGCGCCTTATGGCTTTAAGCCCATCGAAATCGATGTTCTCATCGTCATTCATACTTGGGTTAACTGGAATCTTAATCGCAACTTCGCCGAAGGGACTGAATTTTTCATGCAGTAACATGCCCTGTTCAATCATCTCATTTGCCCTTCGTCCTATAACCTCTAAGCTAACAGGGCCTGGAGAAGCCTTAACTATCTCTTTTATGTAATCCTCCATGCTAATCTTGCCCTTTCTTCTGTCAACAGCTCTCTTTATTAGTGAGGGATTGGTTGTTACGCCGTCAATTATCCCCCAGGAAACTGCCCGTTTTATCTCATCTAGCTCAGCAGTATCTATGAAGATCTTCATTTGAGATTCTCTCCTACGACATCCTTTGTTCCCTCTCAGCTCATAAAAATTTTTTCAATTCTCGCTATCTCATCAGATGTTGGCCTGCGGGGAAAATTATACAATGGGCCGCCTGGCTTCTCGTTATAGTATGGCCTATTACATCCAGGGCATCCCGAAGTCATGAACGGCTCTCCCCTCCGTATCACGGCTTTAAGCTGCTCATCGGATATGCCGAAGTCTACGAGGCAACCATTCCTGAATTTCATATCCCTGTATCTGCTCATTCTCTTAGTTATCAAGTAATGGGCAAGCTGAAGCTTTCTGTAGGAAGCTAATGATGGAGGCGGATTACCCGAAAGCAGAGTTCCGGGAATCGGCGTAAACGCGAAGAGAGCCGGATAGACTCCCATATCAACGCATATCTGAATGGTCTTGACGAACTCCTCTTCCGTCTCTCCTAATCCCGCGATGAGATGAGTAGTCACGTTTCCCTCTCCGAAGACTCTAACGGCCTCCTTGAGCGCCTTGAAATGTCCACTCCACGTGTAAGGGCCGCCTACTCCGGAGCCCTTAACTCTATCGAATATCTCCTTTGTGGCCGCATCTAGTGATATGCCAACCCGCTGAACCCCCGCATCAAAGAGTCTTCTAAGATCACTTCGGCTTAGCGGCTGGCATGAAATGGATACTGGAACATCAGAATGTTCCTTTACAAGTCTAGCTAGAGCCGTTAAATCGTCTACCACGGATGGATAATTCAAGGCTTGAATGCATACTCTCACTATTTTTCCTAGGCGAAAAGCCTCGCTCGCTCGGCGGATGGCCTCTCTAGTTGAGAACACAGGCCACGTAACCCTAGAAAGCATATCGGCTCTTCCGCTGGATCTTCTAGACTGCGGACAGAAGGCGCAGGCCGCTTGACACTTTCCTTCCCTGTAAGTGAGCAAGTAGGCAGTCGTCGGCTCAGCGTCGATTCTGCCACGTGTTAAGCCTAGGACGATGGCGGTTCCTATAGAGACTCTAATCTTCTCCGGCGGTTCCATCCCGCCTATCATGACGCTTATAAAAAGAAAAGTTTTTTGTAGATGGATGAAAGAGACCACATGAGAAAAACGCTGATGATTATTCGGAGATGATCTGAAACGTACATCGTTTATTCCGAGAAATGTTTAGAGTATTTGTCTCCTCATATTCCTGAAACTCCAGAGAGGGTTTATCGAGCATACAAACTCTTAGAGAAGAAAGGATTCAAGTTCGTTAATCCTGAGACATGCTCGGAGGACGACTTAAAACTTGTGCACAACGAAGAATTTGTTGCGAGGATTAAGTCTGGAGACTTCTTCGATGCGGATTCTCCGAGTCTCCCAGGCATATACGACTATGCTAGGCTCTCAGCTGGAGGAGCCATAAAGAGTATGGAAATAGCCCTAACGGGGGAGAAAGCTTTCTCGCTCATGAGGCCTCCGGGCCATCACGTTGGCGTTAACGGAGCCGCCCTCGGAGCCGCCTCGATGGGATTCTGCTACTTCAACAACATCGCTGTAGCATGCATGAAAGCTCTTAAGTGCGTTGAGAAAATCGCCATCCTAGATATAGACTGCCATCACGGTAATGGAACTCAGGAAATCTTTCTCGGAAACCCACGCGTGCTATTTGTTTCCCTCCACAGATACGGGTTCTTCTATCCAGGAACGGGCGGATCATCCGAAGGAAATTGCCTAAACTATCCATTTAGGCACCCAGTAGATGATGAAAGATACTTGCAGACTCTCAGCGAAGCATTAGATAAGATCCGCGAGTTTAACCCAGACCTAATAGCAGTCTCAGCCGGGTTTGACACTCACAAATATGATCCGGTTGGAGGGCTGGGGCTCAGCGAAGAAGCATACATCAAGATTGGACGTATGATCGCGGAGATGAAGTGTAGAACATTCGCTGTTCTCGAAGGCGGGTATGGACACCGCTTTCCAGAATGCGTCTTAAACTTTCTCTACGGACTTGACTCCCTCTAGACGGAGCTTCTCGATTTTTAGCAGTAACAGTTAATACGGCTCAGAAAGTATGATGAGTTGACTCTTTGGAGGATATGTGATGATAGAAGAGGCCTATGCTGTAAGGGACTACCATCTTTATCCCGGAATAACCGTCGCTGAATTCCTAAGACAGATGAAAGATGCTTGGGGCTTCACAGCGGCTAAGATCGCCACAGGAGTCGAAATACTCAAGAGGATGATCTCAGATGAGAAATGCGTGAAGTTCCTCTCCTTTCCAGCGTGTATAGTTGCAACCGGCACACGCGGAGTTATCAGGGAGATCGTTAAAAGACACCTTATAGACGTCATAATAACCACATGTGGAACCCTCGATCACGATCTGGCTAGGAGCTGGAGAAGATATTACCGCGGCTTCTTTGAAATGGACGATGCCGATCTCCACAGAAAAGGAATAAGTAGGCTCGGGAATGTCCTTGTGCCGAACGAAAGCTACGGGTTGATAATCGAGGAGAAGATGCAGGAGATGTTGGAAGAGCTCTGGAGAGAGGGTGTCAGAGAGATTTCAAGCAGGGAGCTCTGCCGAGAGATGGGAAGAAGAATATGCCGTGAAGACTCCATACTATACTGGGCGGCTAAGAACGATATTCCCGTCTATGTTCCTGGATTAACCGATGGAGCTGTCGGCTACCAGCTATGGCTCTTCTCGCAGGATCATGACATCAGAGTTAATATTTTAAGGGATGAGCAGGAGCTTAACGACGTAATCTTCGAGTCAGAGAGGACAGGAGCCCTGATCATAGGCGGCGGGATCTCGAAGCATCATCTAATTTGGTGGAACCAGTTCAAGGGAGGACTAGACTACGCCGTTTATATAACAACAGCTGTGGAGTGGGACGGCAGCTTGTCGGGTGCTAGGCTTCGAGAAGCAGTCTCTTGGGGGAAGGTTAAGGAATCCGCGAGAAGAGTTACGATTGAGGGAGATGCAACTGTGATTCTCCCTCTGATGATCGCTTCGTTACTCTAGCGTTAAGCACCAAACTCTTCTAGGAGTGATCGACAATAAACGATTTAGAAAGCATCCTTGAAAGAGCCCGTGAATCTAGCTGGGAAAGGTTCGGGCGGAGAATCTACTTTTACGCCCCGAGTTTCCTGTACTACCAAAATGAATATTTTAAACCTCCAAGACGCTCCTTTCCTTCGATCTCCATAACTGGAAGAAAATGCTTTCTAAACTGCAAGCATTGCGGCGGGATAATCCTCAAGCCGATGATCCCCGCTGAAACGCCTAGAAGGCTCATCGAAGTCCTGCATAAAATAAAAAGTGAAGGCGCCATTGGCTGTCTAATAAGCGGCGGATGCCTAAGGAATGGGTCTGTACCGCTTGACGGATTCATCAACGCGATAGCCGAGGCTGGAAAGATAGGCTTAAAGACGGTTGTGCATACAGGCCTTATAAATCTCGAAACTGCGGAGAAGCTAAAGGACGCGGGAGTAAACTCAGTATCCATCGACATTATAGGGTCAGATGAGACGATAAGAGAGATCTACAATCTAAAGGCTACCGTTCGAGACTATGAAGATTCTCTTAGAGCTCTTAAAGAAGCTGGTATCAACTTCACCCCGCATGTCTTAGTTGGGCTTCACTACGGCGAGTTAAAAGGGGAACTTAACGCTCTAAAAATAATCTCAAAGTATAATCCATCAGCCCTAATAATCATCGTCTTCTTTCCCATTAAAGGAACGGTCATGGAGAAGATTAAGCCTCCCCAACCAAGGAAAGTGGCTGAGATAATCGCGCAGGCAAGGTTCATGATGCCTAATGTTCCAATAGTCTTAGGATGCGCCAGACCTAAGGGCGAGCATAGAGTTGAAACGGATGTCTTAGCCGTTAAGGCAGGCGTGAATGGAATAGCTTTCCCCGAGGAGCAGGCAATAAGGACGGCCTTAGAGCTCGGATTGCAAATATCATTCCTGCCTGCATGTTGCTCCCAGATCTACGAGGACATCATCCGCGAATCCTAAAGGTTAGGGAGCTTCTCATGAAAGATCCGACTTGATCCCCAAGAATATTAAAGACCCTGCTTATTTTTCGAGCTTCCCCTCGGGGAAAACCAGCCCTTATTAATTCCCGCTCAAGGGACTTCCGAGCTTTCCTTATGTTCCATTTCATAATGGTCCATATAAAGAAAAGGATGAAGGCTATCTTGAAAATTGACCATGCGATCCGCAGTATGCCTGAAACACGACGCATCTCTTCAGACCCTAAATAGGTGGGGAATCCCTTCGCTATTCTATTCTTCTTTTCCTTCTCCAATCTTCTCCTTTAAAGCCTTAGAGATTGCTTCTCCCAATTCCTTTCCTTTCTTCCCTGAGGAGTCTCCTTTACGACTCATGGCCCACTAAGAAGCGTTCCAAGATTAGTAAATGTCCTCACGTAGTCCTGAGTCATCTTTATGGCGACTTCATCGGGGATTCCGCCCGCCTTCAGCTCCTTATAGAAGTTTGCAGCAGCGGCTCCTATGTTCTTCCCAGCTTCAGCTGAGAATATTGAGCTAATTATCCCCCTTATCAGGCTTGGAATCTGCTCCGAGAGAGTTTTCATCACTTCCTGGAACTCTTCTATATCGCTTTTTCTCTCCATAAGCTCCGCTTTCAGAATTAAAGATTAACCACGCTACTTTTAATAGTTGTGGCCTTTCTCTACTTTACGGCATCACCTAATGCATCCGTGATCATAAAGACAAAACGTCAACTTTGGCTCCAAACTAAGAAAAAGAGAACACATTTAGCTGCAGATATGTGCTTCATCGGCCTTCTATAAGCTTCTGATCTTTAGAGCGTTCCTTGTAGCCTTCCCCTTATATTCTCGAGCAACTATCATGGTAGACGTCAATACTATGCTTGGTATATTTCTGATATTTTCAGAGAGGAAGCTCTCCAGAGTCTCGAGATCCTCAACCCTAACCTTAGCGATGACGTCAAACTCGCCGTAAACTATGCTCACATCCATAACCTCGTCGAACTCGATTATTTTCTTGCAGATTTCCCTCTCGCTTCCAGAGCTAACCTTCATCATCACGTAGGCCTTAATCGCCATCAGATCACCTTCAGACAGATCTAGAGGGATTAACTCAACGCTTAAATTTAATTCTTTCCTTTTTAGAGTCTCAATGAAGAGTAGAGTGTTTCTCATCCGTAAAAGACGAGCTGAATCCACTAAAAAGATTAAAGATTTATAAGGTTTCTTTATATCTAACTGAATAATGATGATATAAACCGGGAGGAAAAGCGCAAATGAGCTATGAATTTATTGAACCTCTGCAAGAGAGACCTAAAGTAAAGAAGAAGGCGCGCTACAAGTCTTCCATAGCTGAAAAAATACTGAATGAATTCAAAGAATCTGATGCTAGATACGCAAAGGTTAGCTTTGAAAAACTTGAAGGAGTCTATAAGTCTCCAGCGTTTGCAAGCAGAGCTCTGGGAAGAGTGGCTAAAAGGCTTGGATTAAAAG
>JAGGZB010000191.1 GCA_021162225.1 Candidatus Bathyarchaeota archaeon
CAGTCAGCTGAAGATGGCAAGTTTTATTTAGAACTTTTAAGAACTCATGAAAAACTAATACTAGAGATGATGGCATCTTGTTATTAGAGATATTGTATGCTTCGGCGCTATTGTTATGGATATTATTCCTCGTTACATTCCTAACAAAAAAGATATACCATCACTACGTGTCTAAAGGGATTAAGAAGAGGGTTGTTATATATTATAATAGGAAGATAATCCACATATTTGCTGGAGGTCTTGTCGCTTTCTTAACACCGTTTATCTTTACAGATGTATGTATACCGTTTGCCATGTCCATAATCCTAGCGATGGTGAGCTATTTGCCATATAAGATAGGAAGGATCAACTATTGGTATCAAGTCCCAGAGAACAAGTTTGACGTACACTTCTGCATTATGTGGGGGTTATCGATTCTCCTCGGAAAGATCATCTTCAACAATTGGTGGGTCGGCGTCGTGCCGGTGCTTTATATGAGCGTAGGCGACGCCGTAACCGGCATCGTGAGGAACTACATGTTCGGTAAGAGAACTAAGAGCTGGTGGGGAAACCTAGCAATGCTTGCAGTCTGCGTGCCTATAGGGCTAACATTGGGTTTGAAGGGTGTGCTTGCAGCCGTAGTTGCAAGCATCCTTGAACATTATGAATATAAATGGATAGATGACAATATAATTGTGCCGCTGTCCTCATTTCTTCTGGTAAGTGCTCCAATATAATCTAATTTATTGTAGGCAATGGCATATCTAGCTAGCGGCTTCCTTAAGTGAATAATGGTATATGTTTTTTCCATGATCGATGAAATGTAGTATTCCTAAGCTGGCATTCTCGAACTTATAGATCGTTATGCCCTCCATTTCCCATCCGATATTTGTCGCGAAGCTATCTAGGACTTTACCCGTCTTAATATCGACTATGTATATGTGCTCTCCGAAGTCATCGCATGAGAGGTACAACAAGCCGTCATGTATGGCGCCTCCTTGAACCCTATGTAGGGTTTGGCTGAGAGGCAGATCTTTCAGTCGCCTAAAATCTTTCTTTAAATCGTAAACATAGAGGCTGCGTACGTTATCGAACTCGGAGGAGTAGAGAAGCTGAGTTTCCGGGTCGATGGCGCACCAGGGCATATGCGACTGACTAGTCTTTATGTATTTTCCAGTGTATGTGAGGTTCTCGGCGAAATACAACACAAAGGTTCCATTCTTATACCTGTAATCCTCAACTGGGGCGTAAATGATCCCCTCGAAGTAGTCGATGTCCCCGATGTGATCGTAGCCTTGCTTTCTCAGTTCCTCAGGGATGGGATTGCTGTTCTCAATGATTATGCTATAGTTTAAGCATGTCTTACAGAGATACTGCCTTCCGGAGAAATACCAATAGACACCATCAAATGCTATACCTTGTCCCCATAAACGGCTTATCGGCCGCCTCGAGACCTCGTACCATTCAGTAGCGCTTGGAGGATGTGGTTTCTCTAAGCCAGCGTAGAACGTGGAGTAAGAGAGCCATGCTCCAAGGATCAGACACGTTACTACTATAATTAATGGTGTTATTTTTCGATTTTGAGCCAAAAAGACACCTCGGAGGGTTAACTAATCTCTGCATATCCATGAGTATTTATAAGCCTTGTCTAGACTGTGGAGAGTATAAAGATTAATTACATTTTCTGTGTATATCCTTTAGTAACGTAGCATTGATGAGGAACGAGACCTAAGATGAGCGTAGAGATTGAGGACACTTATGCTGAGGCCTTTGAAGGACTATATTTCAGAGTTTTAGTTACAGCTGATGATGAGGAAACGCTTAAAAAGGCCGCGGAGGATGCGACTGCAACTCCCTCCATAGTGATCGGTAGAATCGAAGGAGGAGTAGAGAGGTACCTCAGAAAAGACGAAACTCCTGATGGACGTTTAGGCGTGATCCTCCAATTCTGGGCTGCTCTCGAAAAGGATAAGCCCTTAGATAAGGTTATCCGCAAGTTCTATAAGGAGTTTTCTTATCGGATAAGGCAAGATATACTCGTAAAACCGTTCACAGCGGTCTTCGACATGTGCCTAGATCCGATAGGCAGAGTTGACGCGATGGAACGTATAGGTCATTGTGGAGACGGCTATGAATGGATTGAAAATCTCTACGGCCGCGAAATGATAATAGTTCCCATAATGGTGCCTGATTTCAAGATAGAACGGTATCTTGGCTATGGGCGTGGAGTTACTGGCGGAAACTTCTGGTATATGTGCAAGACAAAAGAAGCGGTTATGGAGGCTGGGAAGAGAGCCCTAGAAGCGATACATAAGGTGGAAGGCGTGGTCACACCGTTCGATATATGCTCAGCTGGGTCAAAGGCTGAGACAAAATTTCCGGAGATAGGGCCTACCACAAATCATCCATACTGTCCATCTTTGAGGAAGAGGCTCGGAGGCAAATCCAAGGTTCCCGAAGACGTCAACTACATTCCTGAAATAATAATAAACGGCATAACGTTGGAATCTGTCAAGAGGGCCATGAAGGTTGGCATCGAAGCTGCATCTAAAGTTGATGGAGTAGTTAAGATATCCGCTGGAAACTACGGCGGAAAGCTCGGGGATTACAAAATATACCTGAGGGAGCTCTTCTCTTGAAGCTAGACGTTATCTGCTTTGGAGCTTTAAATGTTGACAGGCTCTACAAGGTGAATAGGATAGCATCCGCCGATGAGGAGAGCGAGATCCTAGACTTTAAGGAGGCCCCAGGCGGCTCAGCTGCAAACACTGCTGTGGGGCTGGCGAGGCTTGGCGTGAAGACGGGCTTCATCGGAAAGGTCGCTAGGGACAGAGAAGGCGAGATGCTGATAAGATCCTTCATTAAAGAGGGTGTAAATACTGACGGTATCGTCGTCACTCCGTATGGACGAAGCGGAGTTGTTATAGGATTCGTGGACAAGGCGGGCGAACGAGCCCTTTACGTGGATCCGGGGGTAAACAATTCGTTAAGCCTACGAGAGATCGACCTAGACTATGCTTCGCAAGCGGACTTGTTACATTTATCCTCTTTCGTCGGTGAAGCCTCATTTAAGGTTCAGAAAGAAGTCGTTAGGGCGCTATCAGACATATCGGTGACAATCGATCCAGGAATGATATATGCCCGCAAAGGACTCTTAGAGCTAAAGCCCCTGATCGAAAGGTGTCTCGTGTTTTTTCCAAATGAACATGAGGTCAGGATTCTAACCGGAAAGAACTATATTGAAGGCTCCCAGATTCTATTGAAGAAGGGCGTAAAAATAGTTGCCGTCAAGCTCGGCTCCCGCGGATGCTATGTGACGGACGGCAAAGAGCAGCATATAATCGAACCGTTCAGAGTGAAGGTTGTTGATTCAACAGGCGCTGGAGATGCATTCTGTGCTGGTTTCATCTATGGACTGATAAAAAATATGCCGCTCAGAGAATGCGGGGTCCTCGGAAACTTTGTTGCTTCCAGAACCCTGATGAAGATGGGAGCTAGAAATGGACTTCCTAGGAGGGGCGATTTACCACTATAATCGCTGATAAAGAGACAACCTTAAATCTTATATGAGGCATTTACTAAGTAGGTTGTGCGTGTCATAGATGAGGGTTGTTTCCCTCCGGAGAAGATTGATTTCCCTCATTGCCGAGGAGATGAAGAATCGCATCCCCCAATTCGAACCTTATTCCTCAGACTATCAAATGGTTGTGTATGCTTCTAAAGATTTAGAGGAGTGGATGAGGCAGAAACTCTCTCTGAGAGGCGGCTCCTTCTATGAGGCTCTTGAAAGGATGCTATATGACGGAAGAGGCGAGTTCCGGGTCTTTGTAAAATCTTGGGTTACTATCTGGCTTGGAAAATGGAGGGAGAGAGTTAAGCTCCTACATACAAAGCCGAAGCTTCCGCCGAGTGTTGAGAAGAGAATCAAAGAAGCGAAGAGAATATACAGGAGATTAGAATTCAGGAAGGAACTTAAGAACTTAATAACGAGAAAGCTGATCTCTCAGGGAGAAATATGTATGGCGGGCTTCATTGCTGAGAATCTTATAATAGAGGAGATTGCAAGGCGCTTGCGAAACCCAAATGTGGATCCGAAGAATCTAAGGTTAGACCCAATAGATATCTACAACGCACTTTCAAGAAGGGTGTTGGAGATACAAAGAGAGAGGGGCCCCCTAATATACTTGAGAATAAAGCCAAATCTTCTCTAGTATTCTGTACGTTGCAACTCCAATCTGCTCGTTTCTCTTCTATCTAAAAGTTCCAGCGTCATTATTCATGAAAAAATTTAATACTCTCCCGGAAGAAGTTTAATGCAAATGGAGGTTTGTTAGCTTTGAATGGAAAAGTTAAGGTGCTATTAAACGGGTATGGCGTTATAGGGAAGAGGGTTGCAGACGCCGTAACCCTACAGGACGACATGGAAATAATCGGAGTGGCCGATGTAGTCTCTGATTGGCGTGTGAAGATGGCTCAGAAGAAAGGATACACAATCTACTGTAGCGTGTCGGATCCCCAACGGGTTGAGGCAATGAAGAAAGGCGGAATCGAGGTTGCTGGAACACTGGAAGATCTACTTCGCAAAGGAGCAGTAGACGTTGTAGTTGACTGTGCGCCAGCTGGCTTTGGTGCGAAGAACAAGGAGGCACTATACGATAAATATGGCGTAAAAGCTATCTTTGAAGGCGGAGAGAAGCATGAAGTTGCGAATCTAAGCTTTGTAGCCCAATGCAATTACAGCGAGGCGGTGGAGAAGGCTGAGAGTGGACATAAATACTGCAGAATCGTATCTTGCAACACTACGGCTGCATGCAGAATATTCCATGCACTCTACACGAACTTTAAGATTGAGAAGGCTAGGATGGTTCTAGTTCGCCGTGCAACAGACCCAGTAAAGGGTGACACTGGGGGGATAATGAATACCGTTGTTCCATCTCATCTTCCAAGCCACCATGCTCCAGACGTTAGGACGGTTATACACGACGCAATCCCAGATCTCTACAGCGCGGCAGTTAAAGGATCCCATACTATGTATCACTTCCACTTTTACGATGTGACGTTTGGTCAGAAGATCACGCGCGATGAAGTTCTTGAAGCTCTGCAAAACGAGCCCAGATTGACATTCGTGAACTCCAAGGATGGAGTTATCGGTTTAGCATCAATAATCGAGATAAGCCGAGACTTAGGGCTTCCAAGAGGAGATATATACACGATTCCAATATGGGAGGACTTTGTGACAGTAATCGGTGAGAATGAGCTACTCCTAGCGGCCGCCTGCCCCAACGAGAACGATGTTATACCGGAGAATATTGATGCGATCAGAGCGTTAACCCTGATCGAGAAGGATGGAAGCAAGAGCATCGAGAAGACTAATGAGACTCTGAAAATTCCGGAGGTTCTCTATTAAAGCAACCCAATTTTTATGTTTTAAGGTGAGTTTATGCCCGGATTTCTTACATTGGATGATGTAGATGTTAAGGGCAAGACGGTTCTTGTGAGGGTTGACTTTAACTCTCCGGTTGATCCGGAGACCAAAAAGATTCTTGACGACACAAGAATAAAAGCTCATGGGAGGACCACGCTTAAGGAGCTATCTGAAAGAGGAGCGAAGGTCGTTATATTAGCTCATCAGGGACGTCCAGGAGATCCTGACTTTATCCCGCTTGATCAGCATGCTAAGAGGCTAGGTGAAATTTTAGGTAAACCAGTAAGATATATTGATGATTTATATGGAGAGGAAGCCAAGAAGGCGATAAGAGAACTAAAGGAAGGTGAGCTTATTCTACTGAAGAATACACGGTCTTATCCGGATGAGCGGAAGTCAAAGAGTCCCGAGGAACACGCTAAGTCAGAATTCATAAGGGAACTAGCATCGCTAGCTGACCTATTTGTCTTTGATGCTTTCTCAGCGGCTCATAGGTCTCACGCCTCAGTCGTAGGCTTTATGGCAGTATTGCCAAGCGTCGCGGGTAGAATCATGGAGCGTGAGCTAAAGGCTTTATCAAGGGTGCTGGAGTCCCCGGAGAAACCCTGCGTCTTCATC
>JAGGZB010000161.1 GCA_021162225.1 Candidatus Bathyarchaeota archaeon
CGATAAGCCGACAGATAATAGCACTGATAATCCCAGCTTTAATGGAACAAATAAGAGCTCAACTTCACCTTTTTGTCTTGTAAGAATTACTCTACAGAACCACATGAAAAGAAGGGAATAACAGATAATTATAAATGCAAATACATGTGTTAGGATCGCTAATGCTAAGACTACACTAATGGGCATTATATATTTAAATTTCCATCCTTTTTTCCATAACTCTTCAAAACAGAGATAGGCTAGTGGAATGAAGAGCATAGTTCCAAACCCAAATGGGAAGGCTCCGAGCCAAATGACATAGCTGTAGAAAAATGGATTCAGCGCAAAATATACGGCTGAGACGAATGCAGCTAGATGATTCTTAACGATTCGACGCATATACAAGTAAGTGAAAACTCCTCCTAAGAAACTCGCTCCCTCCATGGTCAGTATATATCCCATATACACGCTGCCGAAGAGAATTGTTAAGAGTGATGCCACAAGATAGCTTAGCGGCGGATAGAACAGGTGAATCGGATACCCACAGAACCAGTGTGGATCCCATGAGGGAAGCCTCCAATAGTATTTCAGATAGTTCGCGGTGAACCATATCTTCTCAGCATGCCCATAATTGTCACACCAGCCCGGTATCCCGCCAGACCACATTGGAATATTGATGTAGGATACTATTACGCCTAATGCAACTATAAATAGAAGATCCATGAGAAACAATGTATTCTTAGTATTCATCCCGATTCAATCCTCAACTATTATAATCTAAAGTTGCTTACTGTTGGAAATAATTTTAAAAATTACCCATCTCATAAATAAGATTTCAGGGCCAGCTTTTTGGAGTTGTTACTTCGAGCTAGGATAGTCTCTTAAAATTGCTAGAAAAGCATGCCTTAAAGCAGTTAGTGTAGATAGTTAAGCTTTTGGAGAATGCCTATTGATCATCTTTAGCGTTATTTGGGTCCACCTCGTTCAGTGACACTTCACTATAATAGAGTCATATCGAGACAACGGATACTGTATCTCTGCCTAACAAGCCTCTTCACTCTAGGGACGATCGAGAACTTGGTCTACTTGTCAGAGATCAGCAGGGCATGGAAGGCGAAGCATATAAAGTAGATCTAAAGTTTGCCGCATACTTCTGTCCCTAGATTGACAAACCAAAGATTTCATGTATCGAGTCTGAAATCATAAATGATATTTCAGAATCAAAAGTTTGACCTAAATTGCCATCCTATATGAATGTAAAAAGCAGACATTATAGGTTTTGTAAATCGAATCATTAAGCTCTTGACATGATTTTGTGGTTCTTCATCTACGAATTAGGGCTTTAGTCATCCCCACATAAAGCCTAGTCCCACAATGAACTGAGTCAGCGGGGAGAGAAAGATCCAGCGATCTCGCCTACCCTTTAAGAGAAAAAGGATCCATACGGCAAGGTATACAGCAAAATAGGCTGTTGAAAGATATTTCAGCGGCGTCATTACCAGTAGGAGTGCTAAAGGCAGCGAGGCGTTCAGAATTGCCCAGAGAATGAACTTGAATGCTGAAGGATAACACATTACATATGCGCCAATACTTCGCCCCGACCTTTCACCCAATTTGAATATGCTACGCCACGATTCTTTCGGTCGTCTATAAACGCAAGCGTTAGATTGAATTATCCTTAACTTATGCTTTTCACAAAACCTTTTTAATCTAACGTGGCGGTCATGGTCTTCTCCTATATTCATATCCTTAACGCATTCTAGCGCTGGCAAAAGAGATCTCCTAAAAACAGTTATGTAGGGCCATCTGCCTCCAGGACAACGCCTTTCCCAAGCAATCATAGCTTTTCCTAAATAGCTATCAGATTTAATATGTTTCACCTTTACGTGAGCTGCACCTATGTTTGGATCTTGAAATGAAGATAAAAGATTAACAAAGAAATTCGGAGAGACCCTATCATCAGCATCCAAAAAGACTATTATCTCTCCTTTCCCATTCTTCGCCCCTATAATCCGGGAATGCGCCATCCTCTTATTTGGAGCAACTATGACTTTAAGAGGAACAGAAAATTTATCAGCCCAGTTCTTTGCAATTTCCGGAGTTCCATCATCTGACCCTCCATCCACTATTATTATGTTCACACCTTCACTATCAAGCTTCTTTGACGCTACATAAATCGAATCAAGACATTGAAGAATGTTTGAAGCTTCATTTTTTGTTGGTATAACAACATCAAACAAAAGCAAGCACCAAAAAAGAATTGATTAAAAAGAGTAATTAAATAATATGATCCATTAGCTTTCTTGGCTTTTTCTTGAAGATTGTTAAGTGTATCAACAATTCGACCTAACGCTTCTCCAAACACTGGTAGCTTCTTAAGATTATCAAAAATCTCTGGTAAGCGTTTCCCCCACAGGAGTATCAATAATCCTATCCCACCGGCGACCAGAAGGGAAATCCCAGCTAGTAAGCCATTCGCGATTGTAGGGTCAAGAGGGAGAACTCGCACGAAATACGCTAGAGCTATTAAAGAAAGAGCAGCCTTAACGAGGAAGTTCATTGCACCTGTGATGACAACGCAGGTCATGCCTGACTTATTAGGCGTCCCATCCATTCTGTTAAGGATGAAAGGGGTCAAAAAGTATCCAGACCGGGCGGGAGTTACATCACTTAGGAGCTGTCCGCTGAAGCTCGCAAGGATTGCGTTGCTTATCCGAATTTTTACACCGATGCTTTTAAGAGAGACAAAAAGCGCAAATGCTATCATAGTTGAGGCAGCGATGAATGCTATCGTTGCTGCAGCTAGGTAAAGCGGATCTACCATTGATATGTTTGTCAATACGTTCGTTGCGTCGGCTAGCTGCAGAAGCCATAAAAGTATGGCTAAGCCTATCATGAGTTGAATTAATACTTTAGGTATCCGCATCATTTCTCTCCCCTATTCACTCCGGTCATTTTTACCTGTGAAGATCTTTCTGCTAAATTAACATTTTTGGGGGTCACGCTCTGCTGATTGTTTCTAGATTTGCGTTTATAGATTACATATGTGCAGAGCAGTATTGACGGCACGAAGATAAGCGGGGTTATCCCTGGAAATTCGGATACAACATCATGGCATACTTCATATCTTCCGCTGTCTGGGGCTCTATCCTTAACAAAGAATCCGGGGAGTTTAGGTGCATTCTTAACCTCTGAAGAGTTCTCGGCCTTTGAGGAGTTTTTCTTAAAAGGAACCTGGTGAGTGGTTACTATTACGCCTACTATCTCCTTGACTCCATCTGGATAATCGATGTTTTCAAGAGTCGTCATCAAATAGATTGATTTGCCCTTAACCCTGACAACTATTGGAGCTTTATATCTTATTATGATGTGGCCGTCTATAATCTTAACTTCGAAGAGCCCCGATATTCCCTCTGCTACGAGACAGTAATCTGGATTCTGATCTCCCTTCGTATCCATCCATACAACATAGGCTCTTGTAATCGAAGGAGAAGGCTTTCCCCGACACTTTATAATGAATTCGAAATGCGTCCCATTATTCGCTATGTAAACCTTCAGTATATCAACGGATGCTGGGTCAGCGTCTTTCTTCGGATCCTCGCCAAGCAGCGTCTTTATGAAATCAGCCATTGACGGCGAGGCATTTGAAACTATAAGGATCAGCAGCGATAATAGAAGTATACACTTGATTCTCAATCTTCTCATAGATCAGTCCTCCATGGATCTCTTATCCTCTAAAAGCCGCGAGTACTCTTTTCTCCATTCCTCAAGCATGTCTGCGCCTTCTTTCTTTGAATCAATCTCCTCAGGTATCTCCGGAGACTTTTTCTCCATAAGATTCTCCAGCGGGATCTTTGGCTCCAAATTCCTATCTAGATAGCCTTTCCTCACAAGACTGTTAACTGCCTTTTCAACTTTTGAGGGAATCATCATAAGCTTTAGGCAGATCTCCTCTGGGGATTTACATTTGTAAGCGGCTTTCAGAACCTTTGATTCTATCGGTGTTAGGTTATCTGATTTAGAAGGCGATTTAGGAGACTCAGTAGGAGGCTTTTTAGGCTCCTCAAGCATTCTTATGCGTTCTTCCAAACGTTTAAAGATCCTATCGCTTATGCCTGAGGACTTAGCAACCACCACCTGAGGCGGAGAGATTATCCTAACTGGAAGGGGAGGCTTTGCCTCTAAGCTTCGAGGCTGCAATATAGTTCTAACAGCTCCTCCCTCTTCCATAATCTCCATTACCGGGGAAATCTCTTCAAGCCGGAATCTTCTCCAGTTATGATAATCCTTCTCCCAGAGAAATTCATGCTTCTTAAGCGTGACTACAGCTTCTGCTGCACGCACATCATAGTCTCTGATGAGGGATGGATTGATGTTTCCGATAACTAAGTAGGCATTCGAAAGGACCTCAGGCATAAGCTTCCTAGCACTTGCTAAGATAACTTGTATGTTTGCGTGTCTTCCCCTAGTGACGGCGCTGAGAACATCATATCTGTCAGCATCCTCAACTATTAGGAGGATCGGTGTCTCCCAGTCCACTTGCGTCATCCTCTTTAGAAACTCACTCATGATCAGCGCTTCTACATTGTTGTCAACTATGTTCGGTTTAATCGCAACGTGCTCGTTTGATTGCATTATATGATCTATCATGTCATCGATGATGCTCTCTATATCTCCCCAGATGTTGAAGGTTATAAACGTCTTGAAGAGATCGTTATCAACCTTGGGAATGGTCTTGTCATAATTCACAATGAATTGTTTGAATGGATATTCTCCATGAGAGTCAATCACTACTATCTTCTTTTTATCGGCCAACCGAGGAACTATATAATTCTTGATCAGATACGTCTTTCCGTATCTTGTCGGGGCGTAAAGATATATGTGGCCGACTTCAGGATCTAAGACCTCAAAGGGAATCTCGACTTCCTTAGAGGGCTTCTTCTCGATGCGAGGCGGTTTGGGAATCTGCTTAACAGGAATCTCCGGAGTTCTTTCCTCAACTTTAGGTTTAGAAGGCTCCTTCTCAACCTTCTTTGCTATTGTGACCTTTCTTTCCTCTTTCATTTCCGGCGGCAACGTGATTATCGAAGAGCCTGAGAGTATCCTCCGATTTATCTTAGCATTCGGCCCAATCTTGACAGTCTTCTCCGTTGATACGGCTTCAACAATGGCGTTCTCTTCGAGAATTATATCCTTAAGCGAGTCAACTATCCCCTTCACTCTGCAGTTCTTTCCTACCCGTATTCTCCCCTCAGATAAGACATGTCCCTCAACAACTGTGGATTCTCCAAGTTCAATATTGCCGAAGGCCTTAACACTCCCGTATATATGTGTCTTCTTTCCAACCTTAAGGTCTCCCTGAACAATTAGGTGATTATTTATTATCGTCTCATTTGGTATAACGACGTTGCCAGTGACGCGGATGATGTCGCCTGGAACTTTCGTACGTGCCTCCATGTTAGCTCGTTCAATTCTTGGAATATCCTT
The DNA here is from genome assembly GCA_021162225.1 of Candidatus Bathyarchaeota archaeon. Taxonomy (GTDB): domain Archaea; phylum Thermoproteota; class Bathyarchaeia; order Bathyarchaeales; family DTEX01; genus B63. The sequence continues at coordinate 5,467 of JAGGZB010000161.1, forward strand.
TATGTCCGGAGGCTCCTCATATGTTGTCTGCTCAGGAACCTCTCTTGGACCTACATC
>JAGGZB010000031.1 GCA_021162225.1 Candidatus Bathyarchaeota archaeon
AAAAATGATTGGGCTTTTAGACTCTCTAATAAGGGATCGAAAGGAGAAAGAGAAGAAGCTGCGAGAGGAACTTGAGACCCTCCAAACAAGATATAAGTTAAGCGAACTCTCGATAGAGGAGTATGAGAGAAGAAAACGTGAAATACAGTCTGAAATTGCTAAGATATGGGAGTAGCCTCTACGAGGCGTGAATGTTCTAGCTTCATCAAGTCCCCTAAACATCTTTCTATAACCTAACGGAGAAGAGCAACCTAATGAGATTCAGGGATTTAGCATATCTCTGCGAGCATCTTGAAGCCACCACGAAACGTAATCTCATGGTCAGCATGGTTGCTGATTTTCTCAAAAGACTCAATAAAGAAGAGATTGAACCGGCGATTTCGATGATTCTTGGTCGTCCCTTTCCCAAATGGGATCCAAGAAAGCTAGATGTTAGTTGGGCGACGCTTAGCAAGGTGATTCAGCGTTTAACTGGCACAAGCTGGAGGGATCTTTCAGCGGCTTTCAGAAATACTGGAGATTTAGGAGCAGCGGCGAAGATGATATTTGAGAATAGCAGGATGCAGCGGCAGACGACGTTATTTGAGAAACCTCTGTCGATCCTTGAGGTTAGAAATGTTCTGGAGGCTGTAGCTGAAGCCTCCGGGCCTGGGTCGAGAGAGCGAAAAGAGAGGCTGATCGAGTCTCTTCTGGGAAGAGCTCTCCCCATAGAGGTTAAGTACCTCGTAAAAATAATGGTGGGCGAGATGAGAACAGGGCTACAGGAGGGATTAATGGAGACAGCCGTCTCAAAAGCATTCTCCGTTCCTCTCAAAAAGATTCAAGTGGCTTCCATGCTTACTGGAGACATCGCGGAGACGGCGGCTCTATGTGCGAAGGAGGGATCGGGTGGTCTGCTGAGATTAGAATTCAAAATCTTCAGACCAGTTAAGCCTATGCTTGCTCAAATGGCTGAGGATCCTGAGGCGGCATTAAAGGAACATGGAGGTAAGACGGCGTTTGAATATAAGCTTGATGGAGCACGGATACAGATCCATAAATCCGGGGGGAAAGTTAGGATCTTTAGTCGGAGACTTACTGACGTCACCAAGAGCCTGCCGGATATCGTAGAGATCATTAGGCAAAGAGTCAAACCTGACGAAGCCATACTTGAGGGAGAGGTCATAGCCGTTGGGAAGAATGGAAATCCTCTTCCATTTCAGCATTTGATGCGTCGCTTCCGCAGAGTATACAGTATAGAAAGGATGATTGAGGAGATACCTGTTGAGCTTTATCTATTCGACATAATCTATATGAATGGAGAAAGCTTGATAAGCCTTCCTTATCTTGAGAGGAGAAGAAAGCTCGAGGAAGCGGTAAGCGATATATCCTTAACGAAGCAGTTGATCACCAGCGACTCGAAGGAAGCTGAGCATTTTCTTGAAGAGGCGATAAATGAGGGGCATGAGGGATTAATGGCTAAGAGATTGAATAGCCCATACATCCCTGGTATACGTGGAAAACACTGGCTAAAAGTTAAGAAGACCTTAGAACCCCTCGACTTAGTGATCGTCGCAGCTGAGTATGGAACCGGAAGAAGACATGGATGGCTTTCAGATTATTATCTTGCGGCTAGGGATGAAGATACAGGTGAGTTCTTAACGATTGGAAAGACGTTTAAGGGCTTAACCGATCGTGAAATAGAGGAAATGACTAAAAGGCTCAAGCAGATCGCTGTGGAGGAAAGGGGACACATCGTAATAGTTAAACCGCGAATAGTCGTTGAAGTAGCATATAATGAGATACAGAAGAGTCCCAAATATAAGAGTGGAATGGCTCTTCGTTTCGCTCGTATTACTCGGATCAGGGATGATAAGGATCCTGAAGATGCGGACACTATTCAAAGAGTGAGGCAGATATACGAACGGCAATTTCTAAGAAAGTCCAGGCTTTCATAAATCAGTATTCCTGTGCGATGTGAAAAACTCTTTAGGCATCTTAGAAGATATTTTTATGGTTGTGAGTTAACATGCCGGATAAGGCTTCTATAATTGCAGATGCTTTGATTCGTTCTGAAGCTTTGAAATTTGGAAAATTTAAGCTGAAGTCTGGGATTGTAAGTCCGTACTACATTGACCTTTCATGGCTTCTTTCGTCACCGGAGAGCTTCGCCACCATTGTGAATCTAGTAGCTCAGGAGATCAGAAAGATATCATTGGAAAGAAAAGTTAACAAGCTAGCTTCAATAGAGCTGAAAGGTGCATTGTTGTTGCCCACAGTTGCACATGTGCTTAGAATGCCATGCATAATAGTGAGGAAAGAATCAAAATCGTATGGGCTTACCGGAAGAATAGCTGGAGGCATTGTTAAACCTGGAGATCGTTTCATCTTCTTCGATGATGTAATTACGAAGGGAGAGTCGAAGATCGAAGGAATAAAGCCTATAGAGGAAGCTGGGGGGAAAATCGAAAGTATTTTTGTAGTGATTGATAGAGAGCAAGGAGGAAAAGAGGAGCTTGAAAGGCGGGGATACAACCTCGTATCTCTGACTACAATCTCTGAAATAATTAGTAGCCTTTTGAAGGCGGGAAAGATTAAATCCAGCAAAGCCAAGGAGATTCTTGAATATGTAAAGAAGCAGTAATGACATTTAGTGTCATCTTTAGATAGCTCCTTCCACGCTTAATCTTCTACTATTGCGAGAGATTCTTTTTCTACAAGGTCATGGCAAAGTAAATCCTAAATAGGTGGTTCACGAATAGGTTGCCAACAAAGATTCTCGAATGAGGAGGGTGTAGATGAAAGGAAGTGACGATGATGACCAACGGCTTCAACGAAGCGTACTCGCAAACTTTCAAGCGCGAACTTTCGATTCCGATCAATACAATGAACCGATTTATTGAGACTCTTAAACAATCCTTTCTTGCTTTCTCCTTTGATCTGGGTGGGCTTTTAGCTGGTTCGATTCTGTTTTTCTTCATAAATGTTTTCTCCTTCGCTCCTTGGGTTATCATAATTTATCCTAGCATCATCAGCATGCGTGGTGTAATAGGTGGATTCTTTAGCGGTAGGCTGTCGACTTCTCTTCATTTAGGAACAGTCAAGCCGTCGTTTCTGAACAACACGAGGACGTTCCTACTTCTAGTATGCTCAACGGTTATACTGACTATTGAGAGTAGCTTGATGATGGGAGCTCTAGCCTGCTTCGTGAATATCTCTTTATGGGGGACGCATCTGGCAGAGTCCTTAAACATCTTCTCGGCAATATTGACTACTATGGGTCTTTCCCTACTTTTCGTCTCGCCCGTAACTGTCGGAATCTCAATCTTATCATTCAAGCGTGGATTGGATCCAGATATAATCGTTTATCCGGTCATGTCCACTCTTGGAGATATCCTCGTCACCTTATGTTTTGTTCTCTCCCTTAGGCTTCTATTTTCAGGCTTTTTAGGTTCATTGTTAGCATGGCTTTTCGATCTTGCTTTCTTATTCATCACCATTCTTCTCCTAGTAAAGTATGGAAGGACTGAGCATCTCTCTCGAACACTGAGGGAGTTTTCATTAACATTATTGATCGTAACATTAATCGTGAATCTAACAGGAAATCTTCTTGGAAAGATTAGTCAAGTAATAGGGAGGAAGCCTGAAATCTACATACTTTATCCCGCATTGATAGATACCATAGGAGATGTAGGCTCGGTGGTTGGATCGACAACGACGACCAAGCTCGCTTTGGGCACGGTAGGCTCATCCTTTAAGGATATTAGAAAAAGCCTTCCTGAGATAGGTGGGGCTTGCCTATCCTCTGCGGCTTGGTTCCTATTGTTCTCTATAATCTCGCTTTACTTGACACATAAACCAGTTGCGTTAGACAATTTTATCACGTTATCTCTTCTCCTTCTTACTCTAAGCGTTTTAGCGGCTCCCGTGATTTCGGTGATTTCGTATATCTTAGCCATCATCACGTTCAAGAATGGGCTTGACCCGGATAACTTTGTGATTCCATGCGAAAGCTCACTTTCAGACAGCATAACAACCGCATTTCTACTGCTGATTATCTGTCTATTCAGATATTGATCTCTCCGCGGATGCAAAGATATTTTAAAGGGCGTGGCGAAATCTCTAGAAGGTTCAATGCTTAGGAGAGATCTCAAAGTGACTGAATATCTCTATGTTGTCGATGAAGATGATAACGTGATTGGAAAGGCTACTAGGGAGGAATGTCACTTTGAATCTAAACCGATACACCGTTCGGTCTACATATTTCTAGTAAATAGTAAGGGCGAGATATTCATTCAGAAACGTTCTTTAAAAAAGGATCTCTATCCGGGTTTTTATACAGCCTCAGCAACTGGTCATGTCGACTACGGAGAAGAATATGATGAAGCTGCCCGCAGAGAAATGAAGGAGGAGCTAGGCGTCACCGCACCATTGCACAGACTAGGGAAAGTTAAAAGCTTCTCGAGGGAGGAACGTGAAATCTCGATGATTTACTACTGTAGATATGATGGTAAGATGAATCTTAACAGGGAAGAGGTGTCTGATGGATTATTCATGACTTTAAATGATATTAGGAAGAGTCTTAAGACAGGAGACAAAAAGTTCTCGCATGGTTTCAAGGTCGCTTTTGAAGAATTTTCAAAACACTTTGAAGAGATTCTCAAAGGGAAATAATATAGATTCAGTTTTATTCGATTTTTCACCGAAGCTACTTAATAGCGCCTAGAACCAAGGCTAATAGAGCCATTCGAACAACAACTCCATTTTTGGTTTGTTCGAAGTACTTTGCAAACGAAGTTGAATCCACTTCCACTGCTATCTCATCAACCCTCGGAAGCGGATGTAAAACTATGAGGTCATCCTTTGCCTTTTTCAGCACGTTCAAGTCGATTACGTAGCTTCCTTTCACTTTCTCGTATTCTCCGAGATCAGGAAATCTCTCCTTCTGTATGCGGGTTACATAAAGCACGTCCGCGTCTGGAAGAATCTCCATTAAGTCTGTATGCTCAGTAACCTTAATGCGGTCCCTAATATCCTCTATCACTTCTCTTCTCATCTTTAGTAGATCTGGCGAGACTAGGTGGAGATCTACATCGTAAAGCGAGAGAGCGTACGCGAGAGAGTGAACCGTTCTCCCATATCTAAGGTCGCCCATCAAAATTATGCTTAAACCATCTATCCTGCCTTTATACTTGAGAATGGTATAAAGATCTAGAAGAGCCTGCGTAGGATGCTCCTCAGCTCCCGAACCCGCATTTATAACTGGAACCTTGGCGTATTCAGCTGCAAGTCTAGCCGCTCCTTCAAGTGGATGTCTCAGAACTATCACATCAGAGTAATTCTCAACAACTCTGACGGTGTCGGCTAGAGATTCTCCTTTCCAGACTGATGAGACTCCAGGCTCAGCGAATCCTATTACATTACCACCAAGCTTGTACATGGCGGTTTGGAAACTAAGCATGGTCCTCGTGCTTGGTTCAAAGAAGAGTTCTGCTAGAACTTTACCGCGGAGCATATCTGAGCCTTTCTCAGCGAGGGGCTCCATCGAACGGGAGACTTCAAGTATATAATCAATTTCCTCGCGGATGAATCCCCTTATTGAGACTATATCTCTATTAGTGAAATCGTACCTTTTCTTCATTGAGACGCTTCACCCTTGAAGCAATACGTGAAATAGGATTTAAGCCTTAACTTCTCTTCTTAGAAATAAGGTTTTGAAGAGAATAATCTTTTATTTATTCCTTATGGATACGTATAGAATGGTCGATGTGTATGTCTAAGAAGACGCTTAGAGTTTCTAAGATCAAAGATGGAACGGTCATAGATCATATCACTAGAGGACGTGCATTGGATGTGATCAAAATTCTCGGAATAGACGGTCGCTCTGGAGGAGTTGTAACCATAGCCATGAACGTGCCGAGCAAGAAGCTCGGAGTCAAAGATATGGTGAAGATTGAAGGGCGTGAATTGAATCCTGAAGAAGTCGATAAGATAGCTCTGATATCTCCTAGGGCTACGATAAACATAATCAGAAATTATAGAGTCGTAGAGAAACAGAAAGTTAAGCTTCCGTCAATAGTTCAGGGAATCATTAAATGTATAAAGCCTACATGCATCTCAAATAGTAAAAAAGAGCCTGTTAAACCGAAATTCTACGTTGTGAGTGAAAATCCATTGAGACTTAGATGTCACTACTGCAACAGCATACTTGAGGAAGAAGATATACTGAAACAGTTTTAGTAGTGTTTGTCCAATCGATAGTGATTAGATTTGGGAAGAGCTTTCTTCTTAACTGGGAGGCCGGGAATCGGTAAGACGACCGTTCTACTAAGAATCGTTAAGATCCTAAAGGAAAAAGGGCTTAAGGTTGGAGGATTAATTAGTCGAGAAATCAGAAGAGGTAATTCGCGTATAGGCTTCAAGCTAATAGACCTAGAGAGTGGAAGAGAAGGATGGCTTGCTCATGTGAAGCAACCGAATGGCCCACGAGTGGGCAAGTATAGAATATGTATGAAAGATCTAGAATCGATAGGTGTCAAGGCCATTCTTAAGGCGGTTAAGGAAGCAGACATCGTTGTGATAGATGAGGTAGGCCCCATGGAGATGTTCTCAGAATGCTTCAAAAAAGCGGTTGCTGAAGCATTAAATAGTGAAAAAATCGTTCTTGGAACGGTGCATTACAGAATTAAAGACTCGTTCACCGAAATAATCAAAGCTAAAGGAGACATCGAAGTAGTTGAGGTAACAATCAAGAACAGAGAGATTCTCCCAGAGAATATAGCGCGTAAAGTCTCAGAGGATTTACGTGAACATGCCAGAGCCGCGCGAAAAGACATAAGTGGCCTTTAAACCTTGGTCTTCCCGCATTAACGTAAAAAGGTTTTTCGTCCTAAGGTTGGAGAGTTCGTATTATGCTCATAGCTGGAGTTGATGACGCAGGAAGAGGAGCAGTTATAGGCCCCCTCGTAATAGCGGGGATAGTCGTTGACGAAGAAGCCTTGAAGAGAATTGAAGCCTTAGGAGTCAGAGACTCAAAGATGCTTACGCCTAATAAAAGAGAACAATTATCCGTCGAAATCCTCAAAATAGTTAAGGGCTACCACGTGATAAAGATACCTCCAAGGGAGATTGACCGCGTTGTTGAAACTGGAAAGAAGCTTCACCGCCTAAATAGGCTTGAAGCTAAAGCCATGGCTGAAGTTATATTGCATCTTAAGCCAGACATAGTTTATGTTGATGCTTCGGATGTTTTACCAGAGAGATTCAGCCGACATATCGCTGAGGAATTGCCCTTCAAGACTAAAATAGTCTCGAGACATAAAGCTGATAAAACTTATCCGGTAGTATCCGCCGCCTCTATAATCGCGAAGGTAGAACGTGACCGTTTTATTAGTATTTTACATGCAGAATACGGTGACTTTGGTTCCGGATACGCATCCGACAGCAAAACTATAAGGTTTCTTAAGGAATGGGTGAAGGCACATGGCGACTACCCAGATTTTGTGCGTAGATCATGGGCGCCAGCTAAGAGAATTAAGGCGACATATAGCAAATTTCAAAAAAGACTATTCTGAAATTCTATGATTCTTTTTTTATGCTTAAAAGCTGGAATTACCCATTCGGTTTCAAATAGTTTATTTTTTCTTTTATCTTTTTAAGTTCATTTTCATATCCTCTTATCTTCTTCTCGATTTCTGACAGCTTCTGTTCCGTAGCTTTCCTCTGAGTAGCAACCACATTCAGTCTCATCTGAAGCTTATCGAACTGATACATATCTCGACATCGCCGGATTTCTTCATATATCTTGTCTTCCTCTTTTTTGAAGGATAAGTATTCTTCGTCTATCTTCGTTTTTTGTTCCTTAAGATTCTCGAGGGTTTTTTCGAGTTTTTCCTGTTGTTGCTTAAGTTCCGCGATGAGATAGGTGGAGGACATGTTAAAAATAGATTACGAAAAACAATATAAATTTGCTGCTATTATCGAGTGCTGTGCAAATCATTTTCTGAAGATCATTCCTCTCTGTTCTGGAACAACGTTCGGAGGCGGAATATTCCCCTTAAGAACGGCAACTATGCTCTTCGCATTACATAAAGCCATAGCTTTCCTAGCTTCTCGCGTTAAGGATCCAATGTGAGGAGTCAAGACGACATTCTCAAGGCTAAGCAACGGATCGTTTAGTGGAACCGGTTCTTCTTCAAAGACGTCTAATCCTGCTCCTGCTATTAATTTTTCATTCAAAACTTTAACGAGCGCTTTCTGGTCTATAACCGCGCCTCTCGCAGTATTTATCAGGTAAGCTGTTTTCTTCATTAACCTTAAATGTTCCTCTCTGATCAACCGGCGGGTCTGAGGAGTTAGAGGAAGGTGTATCGAGACGAAGTCCGAGTTTTTCATGACCTCCTCTAGACTTCTGTATTTCGCGCCTAGCTCCCGCTCCGCCTTTTTATTACGCCGTATATCGTAATAGATAACCTTCATGTCAAAGCCCTTCACACATCTCTTAGCTACTTCATATCCAATTCGTCCTAACCCTATGATTCCGATAGTCTTTCCTTTAAGGTCCATCCCATACTCAAAGTATCCGAAGGCTTCCTTAGCCCATCTCTCCCTTACATATTTATCTGCCTTAACGATTTTCCTGTTACATGCTAGGATGAGAGCGAGTGTTAGATCCGCAACAGCGTCTGAAAGAACTCCGGGAGTGTGAACAAGATAAACTTTATGTCTTGTTAATGCTTCTACATCGCAATCATCGTATCCGACGCCGTACCGGGCGACAACTTTCAGTTTAGGCGCTTTTTGTAGAATCTCCTCGCCTACACCATATCCAACCATTCCTTCAGCCTCGGCGAGCTGCTCATCAAATTTTTCTTCGGATATGTATTCTACGTCAGCGATAGACTTCAGAATGTCTATAGGCTCCTTATAGATCTCCGGATCTCTCCAGCTTTGAGGTATCAGGACCTTCGGTTTCATAAAATCACCTACTTTGTATAAACTGAAAATTCTATCAGACATGTCAAGAGATACGGGTATAAAACATTTTGGATAAGAGTATCCGGCTTAAAACACATAATCCCCTTTGAATCATGTTTCGGTTGAAGCATAATTCCATCAAAATCACCCTCAACATTTATCTAGAAGTTTTTCTTTCCTAAAGAAGAATAAGGAGGATCGCATTATGCCCGCCATTGAGGTCGGTAGGATCTGCATAAAAACTCGCGGACGCGAAGCTGGTAAAAAATGTGTGATTGTCGATCTAATAGACAAAAATTTCGTATTAATCACGGGACCGAAGTCTCTCACGGGCGTTAGGCGGAGACGTGTGAATATTCGCCACCTAAGCCCAACGGAGGAGAAGATCAACATAAGTCGCGGAGCATCTGATGAGGAAGTACTTGAAGCCTTAAGGAAAGCTCAGGAAGAGAAAGAGACGGAATAGACAAGTTTTTAATCTTCTCAACATAATCTTTTCTGAAGAGGAATATCAAATGTCCAGATTACCTGCACCTTGGACCATGAAGAGAGAAGTTTTAGTTAAGTCTGAATCTGAAACCGACCCGAACTTCGGATGCAAACCTGAGAAAAGACCGTATCCTGATCTCATAAGGTTTGGCGTGATAAACCTAGATAAGCCTCCGGGACCTTCAAGCCACGAAGTAGCAGCTTGGGTTAGACGCATAATAGGTGTTAAACAGATTGGTCACGGCGGGACCCTAGAGGCTTAGAAGCCGGGGAAATCCCAAAGTGACCGGTGTTCTGCCAATAGCCCTAGAAGAAGCCACAAAAACAATACATGTTCTTCTGGAGTCCGGAAAGGAATACGTGTGCGTAATGAGGCTTCACTCTAATGTACCGGAAGATCGGGTTAAGGAGGTTTTAGCTGAGTTTCAGGGTAAAATCTATCAACGTCCACCTGCGAGAGCCTCCGTGAAAAGAAGAGTTAGAGTTCGAAAAGTGTATTATATTGACGTTCTTGAGGTCGATGGTAGAGATGTTCTCTTCAGAATAGGTTGCCAAGCCGGCACGTACATAAGAAAGATATGTCATGATATCGGAGAGGTTCTGGGATGCGGCGCGCATATGCAAGAGCTCCGTCGCACCAGATCCGGTCCCTTCACAGAAGATGAGAATAGCGTAACCTTGCACGATATCGTCTATCTCTATAGCAAATGGCAAGAGACAGGAGACCTGAAATACTTGAGAAGATTCGTTCTTCCCATGGAGAAAACTCTAGAAATATTACCCAAGATCTATATTCGCGACTCAGCGGTTGATGCTATATGTCATGGAGCACACTTAACAGCTCCGGGAGTAGTCTCACTAGAGACCGGAATAACGAACGGATGTAGGGTCGCCATCTTAACGCTTAAAGGCGAAGCCGTGGCCCTGGCTAGGGCAACTGCAAGCACCAAAGAGATCTTGGATATGAGATATGGGATAGTGGCGAGGAATGAAAGGGTCTTAATGCCTAGGGGAACATATCCCAAAATGTGGCGTTCAAAAACTGGCGGATTATAAAAAGATTAAAAAGCCGCTTTATTATGATTCAGTAATAAGATGGAAAAAAGCCGGGGTCTCCTAGAGCCTTGAGGCGGGAAATCAGGTAGGGAGCAGATTCTGCTGAAAAGAAGCTCAGGCCTGGAGACAACAGACAGAGAGCCTGTGGCCCTTATGGGCCGCGTGGGTTCGAATCCCACCCCCGGCGCCAAACTAACAGTTTAAATCCTTGGTTACGTGTACATTTTGAATTTTTCAGATGTTGCATTGTGCGAGGTTTACGCTGTATATGCATTCGCTGCATCCAGGCTCGTTGGTGTAGCAGTCTATTTCGTTTGTCTTTGTGTAGAAGCATCCTAATGTTGAGTAGGGGCAGTCTCCACACCACGGTATATTCTCAGCCATGTTTCTTCTAATTTCCCGGAACCTTTTGTAGGACTCTTTGTTCCAGACTTCTT
>JAGGZB010000183.1 GCA_021162225.1 Candidatus Bathyarchaeota archaeon
CCTCACGGAGGTAGTCGGCAACCTTATTCACTAGAAGCCATAGCGGGCTTGAGAACCATTTATCATCAATAACCCTTCCCTCGGCATCCTGCACCACGATTCGTATGTCTGCTCCCTGAATATACTTAGAGGGATTCTCGCTGAACATGAGAAGCCCTGCGTTCGTGGGTGAGCTGCCCGAGGCCGCCTTAAGCGCGTTTAAGGCTTCCTCAAATCCCCATGTCTGAGCTTCTTGCGGAACCCTTCCCCTTTTCACTGCGAGTTCGATATATCTCTCGAGGAGTTCGCGGCTCAATACTCCGATGCCTAGGTCTTCTCTCACCACCTCATCAAATCGCAGTTCAGCCCTCTCGGCATAGAGGGAGGCTATTTCCTCGGGAGAGGCCTTCCGGGTGCTAGAGCCAACCCTAATATACACGTCGTCTCCGAGCCTGTAAACCCTACCGCCTGCCTCCACCCATATAGCCAAGACTCTAGCACCCTTAAGCTCCATCCATTCAGCTCTTACCCTCGGCCTAGGATAGATGGAGCCTAAGAGGCTGTTAAGCCTCTCTAAGGAGTCCCTTGGGGCTCCAACAGACTTACCTTGGTCGTTGACACCTATCAGAAGGAGACCGCCGCGATGGTTAGCGAGACCGCAGAGAGTCCTGGCCGCCTCCTTATCCAACCTTAGCTTAAACTCGGCCTCTTCTCCCTCGCCCCTTCTCAAAGCCTCCTCCACAAGCTCTCTCAGCGGCATTCCAGCCCCTAATTTTACAAATTACTTATAAAGCTTTACAAAACTTTTACAAAAGGATACAGATGGGGATGCATAAGACCGCTAGCGCGCTGGGAGCTTCTCTTTACTCTTCGGAGTTAAGGCTAGCAGGGGGATTTGCATATCTCTTTAAGCAGATAAAGGAGCTTAAGGCGGGGATAGAGTTGCTGGACATGCTGGATGGCAGGAGGCGCTGGCAACCAGGATGTATTTGAGTATTGGATATTTGAAAAATGCTACATTATGTGATCATGCGGGTTATGTGTTCAATTATTCTTCGTGCTACATTAATTAAATCGCGTATTTCAGATTTTTTGGACTTATCTACTTTAGCTTCATAGAAATGTTCCTCCCCTTTTCATTCCAAGTCAAACAGCTATACTTGTTAAGTCGAGATTCTATTCTGAATATTCGAGGGCAGGCAAGTAAACCTCCGGTAAATTGTCCGGTAGACATATACCGTTCTAACCGGGCATAACCCTTGCTCGCCTCGCTCGGATCAGGCTTAACTTCAATGACAAAGCTCTCAGGAAGTAACTCACAGCCTGCCCTCTGCCAAACAGCTTCGCCGAAAACTAATAGCTCTTTGAACGTGAATCCCTCATTACGAGTCTTTATCGCGATTCTATCAGGAACGCCGTTAGTTGGAATCATTACGTCTAGTATGTCACCTTCTAAGAAAACCGCATATCCCTTTTCAGCTAGTGATAACGCTGCCATTACCTCGAAAAAGCGATGCGTACTAGTATCGTAAACGATAACACTTTCCCTCGGATCAAAGCCCTCTTCCTTTAGAAAATTGATAGCTAGCATGTTGTAGTGTTCCTGTGAACGGGTTATATCTTCAGGCTTTTGGCTTGAATAAAATAACATGAGAATTCTATGATGATCAGCAAAGAACAGAATACTTCTATTCTCAAGTTCTTCTCGCAATTTCCTAAACCTATCTAGACCAATGCCTACCAAGGTTCTCATTATGTTATGTCGCGTAAAAAGTTCTTCTAAGTGGAGCCATTTTTCAGATGAAACTGGAAGATAAGCTCCCTCTTCGAGCGCAATAATTGACAAATATCTCGGGCTCTTGAATTCTAAGATATTCCAAAGATCACCGGTAGCCCTAACTACGACACCTAATCTACCTTTCCCAATACTCAGAATTTTTGAAGCATTCTCGAACATGGTTTTAAAGTAGCTTAAGTTCAACGGTGGCAAGGAAGAACTCATAAAGTTAAACCACCTCACTACGTGTGAAATATTTTCGCTGAGGCCAGATAAAGATTTTTGACGTCATCATAAACGGTTCCCAATAGTAGGCGAATTACATTCAGTATGGCTTTTGTTGATTATCCCAACTTCCTTTTCGTCCTCAAATATTAGGAATTAGGAATATTGGATTTTCGCAAAAATTTGCCGATAATTATCCGCTAGAAGCGCCCCCTTTAAATAGGTCTTTCAAACTAGCTTCTTCCTGAACTGGTTTAAGAAACATGATCTTTCCATTCTTGGTATCTACTTTCACAACGCCGGTGGCTGGACGGACTTTGTCGGCTGATACATTCACGTAGAATTTATGGATCTGAAGCACTAAGTTTAATTACTTTTTCACATTTAAGGAGTTGCATATGAGCGAAGCGCGTGAGGTGCTACGCGAGTACTTAACGGTTGTAAAAAGCTTGAAGAAACCCCCTGAGAGGAAGAGTAATAAACGGTTCAGAGGACATATGTTTGCTTCAATCATTTGCAAACATCTTCCCCTAACCTGTTAACCTTTTCATCTAGATCGGTGAATTCCTTGTCTATCATCAGCTTATGTTTTTTAAGCTCCTTTACATGCACCTCAAGCTCCGGAACCTTTTTTCAGTTCTTCTCGCTTCAGGATACTTTGAGCCTGAATATATTTAGTGACATGCGGTTTCAGGTGATCTAATTCGCTTTCAATTCTCGCTATCTCTCGCTCTAACGACTCTTGCTGTGATTTAAGATCAGCTAAGTTCCTGATTTTTTCTTCGAGCTCGTTAATCGCATCTTCATATATCTTGAGTTCTTTATACCACTTCGGGACTTTAGAAACGTTGGACTCATCCAAGTTTCTTTTTCTATACGTTAGATTCTGTAATCTTTGTTGTAAGTGGCTTATTATGGTCTCAAGGAACTTCTGCCTTTTGGGTAACTTACTTATTATAAAAGCGGGTGAGAAAATTATGGTAAGTGCTGAGATTATCGCTGGAGCGCTTAACCCGGTGATGAAGACTAATAGTATTGCGGATGCGACTCTGATCATACCTGATAAGATGCTATTTTAGCGCATCTTTGCTTTTCATTACTCCCTTTTGTCAGCTCTTCGACTATTTCAGTTCACTAGTTTTTGATTTTCAGACACGCCTGCTGATAGAATGTTTGAAGCTGACAGATGTCCCCCAACTTGATATTAGTAACCTTTTCAAAAGACTCTAGTTTTTCGTTAATGCGTTCACTTAAGGCTCGTATAAGTTCTTCAAAAGAAGTTTTTAATTTAGCGAGCCGGGAGAGCGGGAACCATTATAGACTTCTCCTAGGAAATCGTACGGTTACACGGCTAATCTCCTCCAACCTTAGAGGGGATAGCCGAGCCGACTCCAAATCAAATACAGTAAGAGCTCAGATCTCGCCGTTCGAGGGGCTTAGATTGGAGGTTCTAGGCGTTTTTCTGACCAATTTTAATGTAGTATTGAGAGCGTGTGAAAACGGAGGGTGTGACTATCGAGAGAAGGGTGTCTAATGAAGTTGTTGCAACTGCATAGCTGCTCTAAATGTTGAGCGTTGGGTAAATGGTTGAGATTTGAAGGTCGTGAGTATTGCAGACCGATGAAGTTAGTGAAATAATCGGATATGGTGTTATTGCAATGATTCTTCTCGCCGGAGACTATTAACGCTACGCGTCGCCACTACATCAACGCCTAAGTCTAGTAAGTTCTTCATAACTGTGTCACCCACTTTAATGGGTGCCTCGACTTCTAGGTTGGCGAGCGCCTCTATCGCCTTGGATATGAGCTTCTTAGGTATAGGCTTCAATGTCTTAACAGAGACAACTGGTAGGCTGCCGCCCCTCACCTTTATCACGGTGATTAACATCCTCTTAGGCTCCAGCACCTCCTGCCTAGCATATTCAGCTCCCCTAACGCATCTATTACCCTTAATTGATAGGATCTCACCGTTGCGTAAGGTGACTGTGATTTCACAGCCTATCGGGCACACAATACACTTAACCCTAGCTTCCCGTATCATTAATTACTCAGCCTCGACACTCACCGTTAATTTACTATCACCTATAGCAGCTATTCTATCGCGTCTTATGGGAAGCCTGATCATTTCAGCCGGTCTAACCCTAGGTATCTTAACCTCCAATCCCAGCTCGCGAACTACTAATCTAACGTTTTCCTCGGGCTTCTTAACCCTGACGTGTAGGTAGACGTCCTTAAGCCCGGTGACCAGCTGAGGCATCGCCAGCCTCACATTCCTGCCCAAGACCACCTTCTTAACACCTTCATGCGGTATTTCGCCGCCCCCTAAGATGTAGGCTGCACTCTCAGCAACCCGCTCACCTTGCTCCGCAGCATGGTCTACTAGATCGTTGATTATTAAGGCGTTACCCGCGGCGAATACGTTGTGCAGCGTCGTCTCTAAGAAATCGTTAACTATCAGGCCATGTGTCGCTCTATCTATTAGCGCTCCGGCTTCCTCGAGCAGCTCAGCCTTAGGCACTATGCCTGCGGCGACAATTACCGTATCGCATTCGAGCACCTTCTCGGTGCCAGATATCGGTTTTAGGTCCTCGTCAACCTTAACCACCTCGACGCCTGCAACCCTACGCCTACCCAGTATCTTAGTAACCATGTGGCTGAGTAGAAGTGGTATGCCGAAGTCTTCTAGACATTGAACCACGTTTCTGGTTAGGCCGCCGGGCCAGGGCATAAGCTCGACTACAGCCTTGACATCAGCTCCTTCAAGGGCGAATCTCCTGGCCATTATTAATCCCACATCTCCTGAGCCTATGATAACCATCTCTTTGCCCGGCATAACCCCGAATAAATCCATGAGCGCTTGGGTCTCACCGGCGGTGAACACTCCAGCCGGCCTATATCCGACGACACCTATCTCAAATATCGATCTCTCACGGGCGCCTGCAGCGTAGATTAGCGCCTTGCCATCCAGCCTTATAACTCCCTTAGGTGAGATAGCTATAACCTCAACATTATCTTCTGAATATCTTAGGTCGCTGGCATAGGACTCCGTAAGCATTTCAACGCCTAGGTCATATACCTGCTTTACCAGCCTCTCCGCGAACTCTGGGCCCGTGAGCTCCTCTTTAAAGTATTGGAGCCCGAAGC
>JAGGZB010000178.1 GCA_021162225.1 Candidatus Bathyarchaeota archaeon
AGAAGAGTCAGGGCTACTGGCCGAGTGAAGGATTAAATAAGTTAATTCGGAGAGCTAAGCTCCGACGGTTAGAAAACATAGTGGTGATGAAGACCTCTGGAGAGCTAAAAATAGATTTAGAAGATGAATCTGTTGATGCAGTTTTACTTCACGACGTCTTACATTACTACTATTTTCCAAAGAAGGAGGATAGAAGAAAACTTCTACGAGAAATTTATAGAGTCTTAAAACCGAACGGTTTTATCTCATTTTATCCAGGAGACCCAGAAGTTTTCCGTAACTACTCAGAGATTGAGACTATTAAGCGGGAGATAGAAGACGCAAAATTTCACCTCGAAAGCGAGTATACCGGGATGATCATTCATGAAGATGTGATTCAAAAGGGTCATGTACTAAAATATAGAAAGGAAAAGTGATCAAGATTTCTCCTACAAGGCTCAATTCAACGATGCTTACACGGGACGCGGCGAATTTAAGGAGAATTAGGATAGTGACCCTCTGAAAGATGATGATCTCAACGTCCTAGATGCTTTGAAACAGTCGAGAGGCAGATCGTTCAATATGCGGATCGACGCAGTGAACATGTTGTTTAACGATGAAATACTAGAGTCACATACTGCATGCAGATTCTTCAGATCATCTCGCCACGTATCTGTTCAAGTAATTTCTATGCATCCTGAAAGCTTTCCTAAGGTTCTTGCTTAGAAAATTATGTATCTTCTGAAGCTCCCTGTATACTTTTACATTGGATGGGTTTGGGCGAGTACGTGTGGATTCATCTACCTTAACATAACGATCCGTAATCTCTTGTATACTTACTTTCTCACCTATACTGTTCAGATAAGTCCACATGGCTTGTAGGGCTGCGCCATAAGCTGCGCCTTCATCGATACTTACACAGACAACCTCTACATTAAAGATGTCAGCTGCGATCTGCCTCCAAGCCTTATTCTTTGATCCTCCCCCGGTCAGTCTTATCTCAGATGGATCGATGCCTAGATCTCTCATTCTATTCAACCCGTAATTCATCCCAAGCGTGGCGCCTTCCATCGCCGCCCTCGCCATATATGCTTTATTGAACGTTCTGCTGTTTAATCCATAGTATACGCCAGTCCCGTCCGGTATATTAGGCGTTCTCTCACCTTCGAAGTATGGGAGGAGTATTAAGCCATCTGAGCCTACTGGTGCCTTCTCAACGACCTCTGTTAATTCTTCATGAGATAAATTGAAGAGGCGTCTAATGAACTCCGTGGCAACCGTAACGTTCATTGTGCATAGTAAGGGAAGCCATGCATTTGTTGAGTCGCAGAAGGCTGCAATTTCACCTCTAGAATCGATTATTGGAACTTCAGAATAGGCGTAAATTGTTCCGGAGGTTCCGAGACTTGCAGTTACTATCCCTTTTTTGGTGTTTCCGGTTCCGATAGCGCCCATCATGTTGTCTCCTCCTCCAGCACTTACAAGGACGTCCTCTCGAAACCCAAACATCTCGGCTATCTCTTTCCTAATGAACCCTACAGGTCTATCTGAACCTTGAAGCGGCGGAAGCTTCTCCTCAAGCTCGGAGTCTATTGCTTCTATAACTTCCTTGGACCATCTTCTAGCTCGAACATCCATTAAGGCTGTTCCCGAAGCATCACCGTATTCCATTACTTTTCTGCCGGTCAAGTAATAATTCAGATAGTCATGAGGAAGAAGAACGGTTCTGAGCTTTGCGTAGTTCTCTGGTTCATGTCTCTTCAGCCATAGTATCTTCGGAGCCGTATATCCTGGCAGTATAGGGTTTCCTATAAGGTTGATAACCGCCTTCATCCCGCCCAATTTCCTCATCAAATATTCGCACTCTTCTGTTGTGCTGGTGTCATTCCACAGCTTCGCCGGCCTAATAACTTCTCCTTTCTTGTCGATTGGAACGAAGCCGTGTTGTTGCGCAGATACGCCTATAGCCCTAACATCTTTAGGACCAATTCCAGATCTCTTCAGAGCCTCTTTGAGAGTTTTGTTCAAGGCACGTATCCATACTGCTGGGTCCTGTTCTTTATGCCCGGGAGGAAGACCCTCTATGAAACCATATCTTTCAGTTGCCTTCCCAACAACAGAGCCGTCCTCTCCATTTACAATTATAGTTTTTGTGCTCTGCGTTCCATTATCAATTCCGATGAAGAAGCCTTTCCAGCCCATTTTTCCTTCCTCATCATTTACCAAAATCCGCCGATCAGATTACAAATTTTATATACTATATACTATATGATCAGCATGAGATATCTTCGCTCTTTTCATGCATTGGACACCATACATTTTAGGATTGCTATACACGTTCAATATCGATCAGCGTGGCTTCTTCTGGAGCTAAAGCCCTCGTCATCACATCTTCAGCTACTCCCCTATTATTTTCTGGATCATACATCGCCTCAACCAATCTATCAAAATCAAGCTGGTTTATTCTAGCGCAAGCGGCTCTTAGAGCATTCATATTTAGAATTAACGCTTTCTCAACAGGTATTCTCTCCGGGTTTATGTCTATCCCGAAACGTCCCTTATAACCATACATTTTCAAAACAAGCAGTGCAGCATACATCTGGTCTAAGCCTAGAACTCCAACATTCAAGTCTTGGTCAAAATTGCCCAAAGGCTGACTGTTCCAGTGGGTATGTGCAAGTCTGCCTTCCCGCATTATAGATGCCAGAGCATAGGCTAGCTCTTCATGTCCCATAAGAACATGACCAACTTCGGGGTTCAGAGCTACCAGTGCATGGCCCTCTTCAAGAAGACGCTTATTCTCTTCAGCCCTCAATAAAGACTCTACATTCCTAGCCATAAGTATTCCATTAGCTGTGTTTCTGTATATGTTGTTTCCACGAGGTTCATAGGGCTTCGGCTCAATGGCAACCCTAACTCCGGGAACCTCATCCATAGCTTCAGCGAGTCCTCTCTCAAAATTATCCCACATCATATAGAAGTCAATACCTATGGGATTCTCGTATCCATCTATCCCGGGCCACAGAACCATGAAATCGGTATTCAATTCGGCGTTTAGCTTCAACGTCTCGATCGTTCGATTAATGGCTTCCCTTCTAACCTTAGGGTTCGGATTTGAAAGCGAACCGAATTCGAACTTTTTCTCATAGAACAAATTGGGAATAACGGTGATTACTCTTATGCCCGTCTCCTTTTCTAAACTTTTATATTCATCTAAGTTGTCGTAGTTGATCTCGTTTGGATAATGGGCCTCTAACCCGAATGTGGAGTCTATTAGTTTCTTATCATAAAGCATCTTAACCTTGTTAAGAATATCTTCGATTGATCCTCTCTCGACGTATGGCTCATGGAACCTTCCGCCACTCGGGAAGAAGTACCAGACGCCCGCGGAGAAGCAGGGCTCTAAACGGAAGCTCTTTAGGTGCCTAAGCATCTCTTCTTTGCTTCTTCTAATCTTCTGTCCGCGAAGATCGATCATTCTCAGAAACCCCCGGATAATTCCTATTAGCATCTGTTTTTCACGATATAAAAAAATCTTTGCTTATTTAGTCAGAGACTAATGATACATCACGTAATTAATATCTAAGAGAGACTGTGGATTCTTTTCTAGGTTTAAGAAACGATGTTGGGATACTTCTCCCTGATTTTTTCATCAGCTATCCTCGCTATCAACGCATTAGATATTAACACATATTTTACACCTGAAAGCTCAGCTAACTCTGCCGGTTTCTGATCTCGAGTTACAAGCAACAAATCATGATCCTTAGCATATTTTACGACATCTATATCTTTAGCTCCCTGCAACCCTACATCTTTAACCGTCAACACCTCCCAGCCCAGAGTCTCAAAGTACTCCTTTAAACCAGCATACATTTCATCAAGCAGAAGCTTCATTATACATTCCTCCAGAGCATTAATTCTTTCCATGAAATGAACCTTTATCTGTATGCCAGTATTTGGAATATACCATATTGCATTGACAAAGCAGGGACGAAGGAGTAGCAAAGAAAGAAATTTATTCTTTGAGAAGATTCTCAATCACGCTAACTAGTATCTCGGCGATTCTGGAGTAAGGCTTTGAACTCGTGTTTATCACAAAGTCATAATTTGATGCATCTAAAAGGTTTTTTCCATGTAATCTCTGAACAAGCGTTTCCCTATCCCTATCGCTTCTCGCAACATCATCCCTTGCATCTTCGATAGATATTCCTCTTCTCTCAGCAACATGCCTCACTCTAGACTCAAAAGGAGCATTAAGGAATATTTTTATCACGTCTTTTCGGTTGAGCAGCATAAATGCAGATCGGCCTTCAATGATTACATTATCGCCTTTCAGGATCTCCATGAGTTTATCCTGGATAATCTTGTCCATGTCGATCTCGCCTGATCGGCTCAGGGAACTGAAATCCTCAAGAGAGCTGAGAATCCGGCTGGTGTTGAAGACTTCCAAGTTGAAAGTTGACGCTAGAACCTCCGCTACCTCAGTGCAACCGGACCCTAAATAACCACACAAAGCTATTTTCAAAATTCCATCCTCCCATATATGAATATCTAAGCCATAAAATTATAAGTTTGAGGGAAAATCTTTGTTAGATGTTGAGAAGGCTTAATCATCCTATCATGACTAAAGTAAGTAAGCCGGTGAGAAAAGCGATTATTACTGGAGGCATAAGAATTCTGATATAGTCTTTGAGCTCAACCTTCAACGAACTTATGGTTAAGGTAACGCAAGGATGCGTGGGCGCCATAACATAGCCCAGAAAAATTCCGAAGTACATTAGTGCGAATACCAGAGGGGAAATGGCGCCGAACTTCGCTAAATAAATCGGGAAGACTATTCCAGCCGGGGTGATTATCCTTCCAGTTATAAATCCAAGGACGAATCCTATACCGTACAGGATGCTAGGAGTCATAGGAACAGTCTCCAACAGTTCGAGCATACCTGAATCTTTGAAGACCTCAAGAAAGACCATTATTCCAATGATCATAAAGGCGAAGCTCCAAGGTTTTGCTTCGACTGTTATTTTACGGATTGTCTTCAGGTCTGTTCTTCCAATAATCATTGCCAGAACCAAGCTAGCCATAACCGCAGCTAGCGTTCCGATTTCCTTAAGGGGCAAGTTCACTAACTTTATGATTAAAATATTTAGTAGAGGAGCGATTAATAGGACAGATAAAGGGAGAAGAAGATCTTTCAATGAGAAGTCACGTTCATACTTTATCTTTCCAGACTCATCCCTCAAAAAGAAGAAGTATCCAAGAAGAATGGAAAAAGCGAAGATCATCATCAAATAGGAAATAGGCTGATAGAGACCTATCTGCGCAGCTTCCGTAGAGATTATGTAATCCGCTGAGATTGGATAGATCAAGAAGAGAATGTGCCTAAACCATATGTTGACTGCAGCTTTCTTCTCTTTCGATATGCC
Organism: Candidatus Bathyarchaeota archaeon; assembly: GCA_021162225.1. Classification (GTDB taxonomy): domain Archaea; phylum Thermoproteota; class Bathyarchaeia; order Bathyarchaeales; family DTEX01; genus B63. Next base: position 5,406 of record JAGGZB010000178.1, read on the forward strand.
CTTCCCCGCTTTGTCAACTATGGGAACTGAAAGAAGCGCGCCTCCAGGCATCGGAAGCAAACCTATAAGTGCTGGCGAAAGCATCAAAAAAGGCTTCTTCCCTATACGCATGTTACGGATTAGCCTATCGATCTGTCCAGTTTCGTTTAGTATTCCCCCTATCAGCGGGATCAAACCGACTATTAAAGCAAGCAGTATGGTTGATGGATTGCTTATACAAGAAAAAACAGTAAGGAGTAAACGGCTAGGAATAGTAAAGACCCCTAGGATAAAAGCTCCAAGAAACATAGCTAATCCTAGATTTCTTTGGGAAGCCAAAAGTAAACAAGTCATAGCCAAAAAGAAACCTATCCATTCACTCAACGCCTTCATCATCCTTCCTAGTCTTTTCTATTTTTCAGAATCTCCTAACAAACTCTTCAAGATCCCATGCAGAATCAATTTTTCGATTCAGATCGAACATGAGATATGAGCCGTGAAGATTATAATAGGGCGAGCCTTTCCTAGAGAATAGCGTCAAGATTCTGCCTTTATGGTTTATCTTGTATCCATCATTTGCTGGCTCATGACCTCTAATCAAGAGCTTAACCCCTAGCATATTTAGGAATTTTAAGGTTGCGTCCTCGCCAAAGATCTTTCCAGCTCCCCTAGGGGATGGAAACGTTCCCTTTATGCCCTCTTTCGGATCGCTCCACAGAATCTCTTCTAGATGACTCTCATAAGGATGTTTCTGGTAAGCGTAGGCCAGATCATCTACTCCCTTCGCCTCGCTTGGAACTCCTCCATGAAGCATCAGACAGCTACCATTAACAATCGTTGCAGTATGGAACTTTCGGAATAAGCTACTTAGCCTATCATAGATTCGGCGCCAGTCATCTCCGAATCTTATTCGTAAATGATAGAGCAAGTCGTGAGGGTAAGCTAATAGATCGGAAGGTCCTTCATGGTTTCCTTGAAGAAGCAAAACCCTCTCTGGAAAGAGAATCTTTAGATTTAGAACGACATAGTAAACTTCGGGGGAATGTATTCCCCTATCTCCATAGTCTCCAAGAAAAATCAGATATACATCTCTTTTGCTTAGGGCTTTACGCATAAACTCTGAATCCTTCAGGATATATTCTAAGCTCGTAAGATCGCCGTGGATATCTCCAATTACTATTGCTTCCCCTTTCGGTGGCAGATGAACAAGTCTTCCAGTAACATTCAATCTTCCTAAACCCTTCAACTCATCTGAGACTATTCGGTCAGCTTTATCTATGATCTGAAGAAAATCCTCCGAGGATACGTGGATGGATTCTCTGATTATAGCCTCAAGCTCTTTCATTTAGGCCTCTGCTTCGAAATGAAAATAAACAAATATAAGTCTGTCGCTCAGTATGGTGGTGCGCGCGCTTGGCAAAGAGAGGGTTCGAAGAGTCGCTTGGAAAATACATTGTTCCATCACTCTGTATGGGTTGTGCAGCTTGCGTAGCAGTTTGCCCAGTCGGATGCCTAGAGTACGTTGATGGAAAACCTATCTTGTCTGGAGAATGCATCTCCTGCGGGATATGCTCCAGTGTATGCCCAAAGTATGGGTCACCAGCTAAAGAGATGGAAAAAGCCTTTTTTGGACGAGAGAGGAAAATGGACGAGGAATTTGGCATCTATAGACGTGTCACCATCGCGCGCACAAGGAATGGTGATATTCAAAGATTCTGTCAAGATGGAGGCGTAGTTACTTCCTTGCTTCTCTATGCCTTCGAAGAGGGAATTATTGACGGAGCTATAGTCTCCGGAAGAAATGAGGAGTCACCTTTGAAGGCTTATCCAAAACTCGCTGAATCAGCTGAAGAGATTATCAGATCAGCTGGAACAAGATATACTTATTCGCCAAATATCCTCTTATTAAAAGATGCTGTTGCCCGAGGGAAGAGAAGTATAGGTTTCGTGGGCACCCCATGTCAAATACAAGCTATAAGAAAGATTCAAGCCGCCTCGCTTAGAAGATATGGGGGGATCGTGAACTTCACTATTGGAATTTTTTGTAGCGGATGTTTCTCCTATAACGGATTAGTTAATGAGCTGATAAGAAAGAAGATGGGTATAAACCCGGAAGACGTGGAAAAGGTGAATATTAAGGGAGAGTTAATCGTTAAGACTCTGAATGAGGGAACGAAAACAATCTCCCTTAAGGAGGCAAAGAAATACCTTTCTGGATGCGTGTCTAGCTGCATGGACTTTTCAGCTGAGCTTGCTGATATATCAGCCGGTGGGCTGGGCTTGGAAGGATGGACTTTAACAATTCTGAGAAGTGAGAAAGGTGAAGCTTTATTCGATGGAGCTGTGTCTAAAGGTCTTCTCGAAGCTAAGTCTGTTAGTAAAGACTCCGGCCTTTGGAAGATGCTGGTTAGGCTTTCCAGAAGAAAACGTCGAAGATTCATGAAAAATATTACTCATTTTTGAGTAGAAACCCTTAAATAGGTAATTTCTTACATGAACCGTGATTTTAACAAATGGAGAAGTACATTATGAACTCTAGAGACATAGCCACGTTATCGGTCTTCGCAGCGCTTACAGTAGCCTTAAATCTGAGTCCACTTAAATTTCCAGCTCCGTACGCGCCGTTCCTCTATTATCAAGTCTGGGAAATCCCGATTATTACAGCATTCGCACTTTATGGACCATTAATAGCTGCGGCTATTTCCATAATTAACACCATAACCTTGTTAGCATTATTTCCCGGAGCCCTCCCAACAGGTCCACTCTACAATCTAGCTGCGATTCTCGGAATGCTTCTAGGAATCTACACGGCCCACATGCTCTTTGAACAGCTTTCTCTAAAGGGAAGTGTAACTTTAAGTGTACTTGCCACTGGACTTGGGATTCTCTTCAGAGTCATCGTCATGCTTCTTGTCAATTGGGCGTTCATAAGGTATCCGCCTCCCATCGGCTTCAGCATGACTGATGAGGCAATACTTGCAGTCCTTCCTTTCATTGCATTCTTTAATGCCACGCTCGCTTTATACACGATCCCCACTGGATATATGCTTGCCAGAGCCATAAGTTCTAGGATTAAAATTAACTTGTGGAATCCCTAGACATTATGGATCTTATAAGCATTTTTTGATTCACTTCACCCGAAATAAAGACTTTACCAGTCCTCAGATTATTTATCACAATTTGGGCTGGAGCGAATATTTTCGGGTCAACGCGGTAAAAGTTCATTCCTGCCTCCTTGAATATCTGAGAAAACAATCGACCATAATCTTTAGATGAGGAAGAAACAGCTTTAGGGGTTATCTCTTCAAGAACCTCATCATCTTCGCAAACCACGTTATAAAAGGCTGATCCTCCATAAAGGATAGCATCATTTGATCTACCCATGGACTCGGCGTAGTCTGGATGGGGAGGAAGCACAGGAGCACATCCCCATGCATCCTTAATCATTCCAGGATCAAAGCCGAGTTCCATGAGTCTGTAAATTCCGGTCTCTGCCGTTCTTCCGGCGATCTGAACAAAGCCCGCAACTGATGATGTTGGAACTACTATTATGAATAGATTTCGAGGAGAAACTCCACATTCCTTAGAGATGAGTGACACGACTCCTTCCGGCGGAGACCGCGATGTTTCGAGGACTATGACCGCCTCGTTACTTTCGTCTGCGTAGCCTATCTTTTTATAAATTGACTGCGGCTTTAGAGCTAAGGCACGGGCTGGACCTGATCCTATCGCTACATAATTGTCAGTTTCTATATACCACCCGGCGAGCTGAGATCCCAATGCTGAGATCACGGGATAATTCGTGTATGTTGAGACTGCAGGTAAGTAAATGTTTTTGATACACATGTAGCTTAATGAAACTTCGCCGAGTCCCCCCATGCAGATCTCTGTTATTATTTTTCCAGCAATATAGCTGCCGGGAATTTTAACGCCTGCGTCTATAAGCGTAGCTCCGGAATTTGTTTTGCTGATTCTCACCCCGTATTTCCAAGGCTGGCTACATAAGTTTTTTACCAGCCTTAAGGCTTCCTTGTTTACGCTTATTTTTTCTTCCATCAACAATCCGCCTATAAATATCTCTCATAAAATTTTAAGTGTAAATTTCTATTTTTCGAAATGTATAATCTACCGCGACCATGATCTGCGACGTCTCCAATAAAACGATAGAATGGCCCCGTTATTTTTTCACCATTAACTTTTACAGATTCCTTGATGTCTTCTATTGTGAACGTTGGGACGATTGACGAGACAAGACCGCAGACGACTATCTTTCCATCAAGCATTCCCGCCCCCGGATACTCATCACAATTACCTTTGACGAGGATCTCGCCGCCGCTCATATGAACCCCTAGGAACCCTCCGGAGTTCCCGAGAATTTTGATGACGCCTCCTCTCATGAAACATCCAGCCTCATTTCCAACGTTACCGTGAACCACGATCTCGCCGCCGCTCATCCCTTTCCTGCTTCCACGATATGAGGCACCTAAGCAGTCTCCAGCTGAACCTTTAACTTCAAGCCTTCCTCCGGTCATCATGCAACCTGCCCATGAATCAACGTTACCCTCAACCAGAATCTCGCCGCCGCTCATTTTTTCTCCGATGCGCATTCCCACGTTTCCCTTTACGATTATTTTTCCATCGGTCATGTTGGCCCCTATCATTCTAACTTTTCTGAGATCCCCGCTGATTTGCAGGGTGATCGCTTCGGGAGATCCGTCTGGTTCTCCGTCGATCTCAAAGAGATCCCTTAGAGTTCTTTTCTTATTTCCCTCCCAGACCTCCAGCTTCATTATCTCCTCTAGTTCCTTTCCAGCGAAGACGCTTGGAGATAAGCAGCCAGCATATATTGGGACTCGGAATCGCCTTTTAGGCTTGATTGTAAATACTACTTTTCACTCCTCCTTCGCGGCTGTATGCGAATAGGGAAACGCAAGTATCTTTCGGGTATGATGTAGTTCTCGAATTCTACGGTCCAATATTCCCTAAATCTCTTCTCGATATCTTTTGAGACCTTAATTGCTGTTTCATCATCCAGGGAGGATACCGCGTCAACCCATAATGTTTTTCCAAGAATCGACTTCACTATTACGCCGTTCCTTGCAACTATTCTTCCACTCTTAATCGTGTATGCCGCGTTCTTGAATGCCCTCCTAACCTTACGATAATCCCTTGAAGGATCAACAGTTCTCGGATCAATATTGTATATGGCTATATCCGCATCAGCACCTATCCCTAGGTGACCCTTGCTTTGAAGCCCGAGAGCTTTAGCTTGACCAGCCCTCGTGATTACCGCTATCTCACCGAATGTGTATTCTCTATCTATATTCTGCAGGAGAGATCTCTTTCTCGCCTTTCTATTTATCTTCTCAAGCATTCTTTCACGGGCTTTTCGGCTCATCAACCAAGAGATTATCCTTGGATAAGTTGTGAAAGGAGCTCCGTTTGGATGATCAGTTGTTAGATATATCTTCCATGGATCCTTTATGAGCAATGCAAGTTCAAGAGCAATAGACCACATCACGGCATGGACGTAACTTTTACGCCTATATCTGAAAGGCAGTATACCGCTTCCAGTCTCAGTTTCAACGTCGTGGTTTATCCATTTGTTACCGCTGATTTCATAGAGCGTATATTGCCATGGACCGTCAGCAGTCATCGTAGTCGTATCAGTAAATACTACCTGTCCCATGTCTAATGTGACGTGAGAGTGACTGTTTACATACTTGGAGATCTCCTCTGCACCAGATCTTAGCGTGAACCAATCATCTCCTTTAAACGCGCTAAACTGACAGTGCGTTATGTGTATAACTGGTTTTTCATCAGCCATATCGCTCACGGTCTCCATAGTTTCTAATGTAGTGATGAAGTTTCCAGGCTGACCTAAACGGTTAGTATGAACGTGAATCGTGTGAGGCATGTTTAACATTTTGTTCACTTTGCAAAGTCCACGAATAATCTCTCTTGGAGTGACGTCGAAGTTAGGGACAGGATCGTCAAGATCTTCAATATTTCTGCCAAAGCCCCAAGCCTCCACTCCTCCAGGGTTAACTAGCTTGATTGCATATCCCTTTGTAGTCGAAATCATCCAAGCAACGTGCGCAGCACATTCCCTTATAAGGCCTTTTTCTAGATATTCTAGAACGAACCACCAGTCTCCGAGGAGCGGATATGTAGCCTTATCTACTATCGGGGTGTCATCCAGCTCTTCATGTGTATGTCTAGCCTCTAAGGGGGGCATTGAAGGGTTACACATCATCGTGTAGCCCATGCGGGCGTAACGATATCCCGTTATGAACGTTGAAGGAATAGAACGTCCCACTCCTGAGCGTGTTACTTCAGTTTTAGCCTCAAAATCAATAAAGTGATCTTCTGGTCTCAGAAGCCTGCCAGCATTAACTTCCGATCCTGCAATATGGGTGTGTATAT
>JAGGZB010000140.1 GCA_021162225.1 Candidatus Bathyarchaeota archaeon
ACATCTACAATAATACCTCATATAAAAACTAAACTGGCAAATTTGATATGAGCCGCTTTATAGAACCCGCAAAAGGTTAAGCGAGTCATGCGACTATATTGAGGAGATGCTCGAGAAGATCGAAGCTAGAATCCGATATTACAGCATACATAATCTTCTCGGGGTTGAGAGCGCCTGAGAAGTCTTAGGCATACTCTACAGGAAACTAATGGTCTCAGGAAGATTGAGATTGATAGAGAAGTCTCCTGTAAGGAAAAGGGTGACCGTCATAGACATGTAGCGGAGAGAGCGTCTGAGGATATGTTCTTATTTACAGCCCATTCGCGAATTCCATGGATCTCGAACAGTTTATGAACATGACCGAATTGAAAGATGCAATGAAGAGAAGTCAAAGTTGGCGTGGTTACGCGGCCTCCGGATATGCACTAAGATAAAACTTAAATTAGCAAGGAGGTCATCCACGTATAGCTTTCCTTTCAGAACATATTTCCGTATGCCTTCAAGACACTTATCTTCCAGACTTTTTGAATGACTTGAAACGTGCTAATCGACTTGAACCCATTTAGGTTTTAGTCTCTCTCGACCCACCAAATTCGTATCGTTTTAGTTTATTTTCAGCTCATTTTTACAAAAAGACTGCTTAATTTCGGTTTTATTTTTGCTTTAGTTTTACACTTCACTTCAAGGTCTATATTTATCGTTTTTATTTTTGTGATGGATTTTGAATAATTAGACTGGTTATTCTACGGATATGTTAAAATAGCGAATTTGCAGAATAATAGTTAGGGTGAGAGCGTGTCTAAGGGTATGCTTCTGACAGATGAGGATAGAGCCCTACTTCTAAAGGTAAGCAATCTTCCTGAGGAATTAATAGAGACTCTCGAGGTTCTTGAAGATGAAGAGATAATGAAGTCGATAAAGGAAGCTGAAGAGGACATCGAAGCGGGAAGAGTAAGAGACTATGATGAATTTCTTAAGGAGCTGAAGAAGGCTGGGGAGATATAGGCTTAAAGTCACGCGAACTTTATCCAGATAAAAAGAAGATTGGATTCCGTCTTAAGACGACTGAAGAGAAAAGTTCAGGCGTTCTGTGATTGATAGGATTCTTAGAGCCGCGAATTAGAAGATGGAGGAGCTTTCTTTAAGTGTGATGAGTTTTATGGATGTAGCCGTCCCTTGCCTTCTGTATGCTTAAATCCTTTAACGGGCCTTTTCAATCTCAATTCTCGCAGAAGCCGTTAGCACGTAGGTGCATAGCTCATGCCTGCCTTCTGAGCTCAACTATCATCTTGGCCTTCTCTTGAAGGGTATTCTTCGAGTATGATTTAGTGTTATACGTGAACCTTTGGTAATATTCATATGGTAGTCTTTATTCAGATTACAGTAGGGTGAGCCGATTGGGTAGGCTGGTTAACGTATCAGTAAAAGTTCCTGAGGAAATAAGGGAGCTTATGAGGAAAGTTGATGTGAACTGGAGCGAATACCTTAGGGAGGCCATAGAAACCAAGATTAGAGCGGAGCTGGCTAAGGATGCGGCTAGGAGGTTGGATGAGATCCGCGAAAAAGCCGGTAAGGTGCCTACAGAGGAGATTGTTAGATGGATAAGGGAAGACAGGGAGAAAAGTCTAAAGTAGTCATCGACGCTAGTGTAGCGGTTAAGTGGATCATTCCGGGGGAGCCTTGGGAGGCACAGGCCAGAGCCCTTAAGGAGAAAATAGCATCCATGAAGGTAGAGGCTTATGCGCCGCCACTCCTACTCTACGAGGTAGCCTCTGTAATACTAAAGTCGGTGTCGGCGGGCATCTTAAAACTCAGCGACGGAATCGAAGCTCTGAAGGCAATGGAGCATCTAGGCCTAAACATCCAAACAACCAGCTGGAACGACCTAGCAGAGATTCTAACAATAGCCGCCGCAACCAAACTAACAGTGTATGACGCGGCCTACCTCCACCTCTCAAAGAGAATGAAGGCTAAACTTATCACGGCTGACAGTAAACTAAAAAAGAGGGGAGAAAGCGTAACCGCAACCATCCTACTCAAAGATTTAGGAAATGAAATATTCTAGGATTCGAAGAAATGAATACACATCTCTTTCATATTCAATCACTTCTATGACTCTACTTCCGCCATTCAATCTTTTAAAGAACCATTTCCATTCCTTAAGCGCACTCTTTTAATCCTTCCCGACCTTTAACAGTGAAGATTCCAGCAAAGATTCTCATGGATACTAGGGGGGAGTAGCAACGGTTATAGTGATAGATATGATTGTGGTTATGCTATATAGGATCAGAAGAGAGGCTTAAGCACGCTATTTTCTTTCATGCTTTTCCATAAAACTTTAATGTTCTCATTGAATGGCTTTAACCGTAGATTGGAGGTATTCCTTTGGGTCCCAAGATTACTTTTGTAGGTGCTGGTAGCGCTAGATGGACAAGTAGAATTCTGGCAGACATATACTTAAATGAGGATTTACATGACTCTGAGATCTGGCTTATGGATATTGATGATTATAGACTTAACCTCATATCGACGCTGGCTAGGAGATATGCTAAGGAGCTTAAGCTTCCCACGGAGATACACGCCACGAAGGATAGAGCTGAAGCCATTAAAGATGCTGATTTTGTAATATCCACAGCTCTTCCTAAGGGCTACATGTACTATGAGAAGATGAGAGACGCATCAGAGAAGTGCGGCTACTACAGAGGAATCAACAGTGTAGAATGGAATTACGTGGGGGACTATCATACGATATGGGGCTACTACCTTTTCAAGCTCCACATGGAAATAGCCAGAGACATAGAGGACCTCGCCCCCAATGCATGGTTCTTCATAGTCTCGAATCCAGTTCTCGAGTTGACGACGATGGTGGGCAGAGAGACCAAGGTTAATGTAGCGGGGATATGCCATGGTTTTCTAGGCTATAGATCAGCCATAGAAGTTCTAGCTATGCGTCTAGCCAAGGAGAATCTCGGCAAGAACATAGTTCCATACTGTGCCGCCCATAGAATTGAATGCTACAAGGAGGCCGCGGGAATCATCAATCCAGAGGATATCAAGGTTGAGATGAAAGGATTAAATCATGTCATATGGCTGACAAGATTCGAGTATAAGGGCGAGGATGCCTATAAGTACTTAGACGACTGGATCAGAGAGGATGCTGAGGAATACTGGACCGTATGGAGAGAGCATACAACGAGTCCTTGGGATCTAGAATTATGCCCTGCGGCCATAGATATGTACAAGACCTATGGGTATCTACCAGTGGGAGATAGTGTCCGCGGGGGTACATGGAAGTATCACTGGGATCTTAGAACTAAACAATATTGGTATGGCCCTTATGGAGGACCGGATTCGGAGATAGGATGCGCCATAAGAATCCTGCAAGTTAGGAGGAGAATCGAGGAAATGGCTAAAATAGCCTTTGACGAATCGAAGCCCATATCGCAGTCTATACCATTAAAGCCAAGCGGCGAGGTAATAGCAACCCTGATAGACTCCTTATACAATGATAAGCCAGCTGATAGCTATGAGATTCCATTCTTCAATAGGCAAATGCAAGCCCCAATATATGTGAACGTCATGAACAAGGGAACAATACCGAATCTTCCGGACGATATAGCCGTAGAAACTCATGTGAAAGTAGATGGTAAGGGCATCCATCCAATACCAAAGGATGCAATCCCAGATAAACTTTACAAGTATGTCATGCTGCCTAGAATTATGAGAGCCGAATGGGCTCTGGAAGCCAATCTAAGAGGAGGCAGAGATACGCTTTTCCAGTGGCTTATAGTCGATGTGCGAACTAAGGATATGAAACAAATAGATGACGCTATAAATGCAATACTGAATCTTCCGGGAAACAAGGAAATGGCGAAACACTTCAGCTAGCAAGGCAGACTAATCTCTTTTTAGAATTCTTACAGAACGCTTAATGATTAAGTAAGAACTTCGATTTCAAGGAACCTTCATCATCTCCCTCATAACTTCAATCTTTGACCAAAAAGGGAGTTTTTAGTACCAAAATCTATTAATTTGTGAAATGAGCCTGATTATTGCAATTCGGGAATGAAGAATTATGAATATCATATTAATGGGTGCTGTTGCCAGTCTTCTTGCGGGCCTCGCCACCGGCGCCGGGGCGTTACCTGTTCTTTTCACCAAGAAAATTTCAGACAGGCTGCTTGATGTTATGTTAGGTTTTTCAGCCGGAGTTATGCTTGCTACAACATCATTCAGTCTGATAATTCCAGCACTAGAGATAGGCGGGATTACAGTATCAGTTATAGGTCTTTCATTAGGAGCACTAATCGTTCATTTTATTGACCGTTTCATTCCACATTTGCACTTAATTTCAGGTTTAGAGGGGCCTCCTTCAAAAATTTCCAGAATCTGGCTTTTCATGATCGCAATGGCTATTCACAACTTTCCAGAAGGCATGGCGGTTGGCGTAAGCTTTGGAACCGGCGATGTAGCCGCGGGAATGATCGTAGCCATAGCGATAGGACTCCAGAATATGCCTGAGGGATTAGCTGTGGCCTTGCCGCTACTACGTGAAAAATATAGCAAGAGTAGATCCTTGTGGTATGCGACGCTTACCGGATTAGTAGAGCCCATTGGAGGCTTACTCGGCGTGAGCTTAGTCTCCATATCAAGCATGATCCTCCCATGGGGATTATCATTCGCAGCTGGAGCCATGCTATTTATAGTCAGCGATGAAATGATTCCTGAAAGTCATAGAAAAGAGTTTGCAAGAGAGGCGACACTAGGGCTGATACTAGGCTTCATAGTAATGATGGTCCTAGACACCATATTTGGATAAAGTATCGTTAGGGCGAAAAGAAGCAGCGAGAATGAGTCTTATCAAAGCCGCATTATAATGGAAAACAGACGCATGTATACCGCTGCGGATTTCCTTTTTATCTTAAATATTTTAGGGATAATATCTTACATACGGCTTGTCGATTAAAAAAGGCTGGCGAAGGCCATGACTGGAGCTTCGATAGATGAATGGATAAAATTCTTCTCCGCCCCTTCCAGCAGGCTTAGAGAATTTCTCACACAGATCTGCGGCGAAAATTCTGAAGCTATGGAAACTAAGAGACTTATGTATCTTAAGGCCGCTGAAGAATTCAAAAATGCCTTTGGCTCTAAAGGCGAGGTAATCTTCACCAGAGCCCCTGGAAGAGTCAATTTAATGGGGAGGCATATGGACTTCATGGGGGGATACGTTAATCCCATAGCGACTGAGACTGAAATCTTCGCCTTCACTCAAGCACGAGATGATGATTGGGTATACTTGAGGAATATGGATCCATGCTATGAGCCGAATTGCTTCCGAATCATGCAGGAGCTCCCCGAAGAGAAGATAAGGGATCTCCATCATTGGGACAGATGGACCGTGAAGAGATTTAATGAAGATCTTAAGAGGGGCGTGAAGAGGGGGTGGGATGCATACGTTAAAGGCCTGCTCATTTATCTCCAAAACTATTACAGGCTTAATGATGGAAGATTCATTAAGAGAATTAAGGGCATGAATATTCTTGTTGGAGGGAATCTTCCAGCTCGCAGGGGACTTTCTTCCTCCTCGGCTCTTGTCACGGCGATTGCCCTAGCCGTTAGGGAGATAAACGACATAAAGATTCCGCTAGGCGAGTTCATAGATCTCGTAGGCTTCTCGGAATGGTTCGTCATGACCAGAGGAGCCTGCGCTGACCATGCGGCCATCATGCTATGTAAGCGAGGATACGTCTCACACATAGGTTCCCAGCCGACCGATGTAAGCAAGGTGACACATGCACCTTTCCCAGAAGATTACTGCGTGCTCATAGTTGGCTCAGGCTTCGAGAGACCGCAAGACGAGGAAACCCGCAACTTCCTGAGGGTTACAGCGGCATCTTATGAGATCGCCACGCTTCTAATCAAGGATTTCTATCCAGAATATGCTTCTAAGATAAAATGGCTTAGAGACGTCTCAACAAGGAACCTTAACGTGAACCTATCCAAAATATATGAGATTCTCAAGTCCCTGCCGGTTAAGGCTGACAGAGATGACCTTAGAAGCTTGGTAAGCGAGGAGTACCTTGATGATCTCGAGGAGATCTTCTCAGACCATAAAGCTCCAAGAGACGGTTATAAGGTTCGCCAAGTAGCTCTTTACGGACTGGCCGAGGCTGAAAGAGCCCACGTCTTTCCAAAATTCCTCAGGGAGAGAAGAATCGGAAAGATTCTGAGACTGATCAAGACCTCGCATGATGGAGATAGAGTTTCGAAGTTCACTCC
>JAGGZB010000020.1 GCA_021162225.1 Candidatus Bathyarchaeota archaeon
AGTCTCTTGTCAGCTGCGGCGTTGCAATGTGCATAGCTGGAACAAGCCGGCCGTGCAGCGGATCTGAACATCTCTTCAGCCACGCCTTGGACGCCATAGCCCCCAATCATGGGCTTCATGGAGAACAGTGTGGCTTAGGAACAATAATGATGGCGGCTCTTCACGGCATAGACTGGGAGAAAGTGCGGGACACGTTAAAGACTGTCGGAGCTCCTACAACCGCTGAGGAAATCGGCGTAAAGGACGAATACATTGTTAAGGCCTTAGTGAAGGCCCGTGAGATCCGGCCTGAGAGATATACAATATTGGATGAGAAGCCTCTTACTGAAAGATCTGCTAGGCAACTGGCCAGAGATACAGGCGTGATAAGATAAGCCACATCCGTTAACCTTAAAACTCTCGTCGCAATTCTTTATTTTCTGAGGTGACATGCATGGTTAAAGTTGATGATTATGAGGTTCCCGAAGGCCTCTACTACTCAAAGGAGTGGACATGGGTCAAGGTGGAGAATGGAAAGGTACGTATTGGGATCACGGACTACGCGCAGAAGCAACTGAAAGAGATAGTCTTCGCTGATCTTCCCAGAGCTGGAGACGAGATAGTCAAGGATGAACCATTCGGAACAGTTGAGTCTGTGAAGTCCGTTTCGGACCTCATAGCTCCGGTAAGTGGTAAAGTTGAAGAAGTTAACGAGGAAGTCGTTGATAATCCTGGAGTAATAAACGAGGATCCATACGGGGCGGGATGGCTTATTCTAGTCTCACCAAGCAATCTAGACGAAGACTTAAAGACGTTGATGAGCTTTGAAGAATCCGTTAAGTGGCATAAAAAGATGATCGAGGAAGGATGAAACCTCTCCCCCTATTTTTCATGCATAATCAGCTATGATTTGAGGGAATAACATTAAGCGATGTGACAATACTAGTTTTAAAGATCCCGTCGCTATGGCTCCGACGTCAGAGAATATTCTCGGCAAATAATCGTTTTCTTAGGAAGGATTTTCCCATCTTTCTAATCATCACTATATCTGCAGTGTTATGTTCAGGAGGGATGTGCATGTATGTCCTCTCTGACGAGAGATCTGAAAACCGAGATCTTCTTAAGTTTTATGAGTATGATAGAAGCATTCCTCTGAATGTATCCGAAGAAGTTTACATTGAAGGATCAAACCACATAATCTATAAGGTTTATTTCGACTCCGCTAATGGGGAAAGAGTTCCAGCACTTCTATCTATACCTAAGGGAGAAGGAAAGTTTCCATGCATAATCTTCCTGCATGGCTATGGAGGATCAAAGGAAGACGCAGTTTCATTCGCTGGGTTGGCAGCCTCTTCTGGATACGCGCTTATTGCGATAGACGCTGAATATCATGGAGAAAGAAGAGAAGAAGGGAAGGCTCTATACTCAACGGATCTAGAAGATTCTAGAAGAGGCATAATCCAGACGATAATCGACCTTAGGAGAGCCGTTGACTACGTGGAGACGAGGCCCGAGATAGATGGGAAGAGAATAGGCTATGTTGGAGGAAGCATGGGGGGAATCCTCGGAGCAATCTTCATAGGCGTTGAACCACGCATAAAAGCAGCTGCCTTGCTTGTAGCCGGAGGCAACATGAGCCTAATGATAATGAAGAGTGAGCATTCATCCATTCCTCCCATAAGAGAATATTTGAGAAAGAAGGGAATATCCTATGAGGAGCTTCAAAAAATTCTAGACCCCGTGGAGCCATTAAACTTCATAAGAAACTTTTCACCTAGACCTGTTGTTTTTCATCTTGGCAGATTTGATAGAATCGTGCCCGCGGAGGCTGGAGAGCAACTCTATAAAAGAGCAGGATATCCAAAGAAGGTTTATTGGTATGATGCAGGACATAATTTGCCACTCGATCTAGTGGTAGCTAGGATCCTAGACTTTATGGATAGGGAACTTATGAGAAAAACCATGACCTTTTATGAAGCCAAGTACTGGCTATCTAAGTTCATCGTTCCAGCAATCATCATAGCAGCTATAATCCTTGCCGTTGTGATTGCATGGAGGCGTGGACGCTGAAGATCTTTAAAACCTAGTGATGGTAAGAATTAAATGGGAGAATTTCTTCTCAAAAAGAGATGGTCCCACTGAATGATGCGCTGAAGAATGGAAGGAGCTTCTAGAATGATAGTGCCATTATCATCGCTGAGAGAAGGCGAAAGCGGAGTAATAGCTTTCATAAATGTGGATTATAAGGGGCGGGGTAAGAGTTGGGGGTTTGTTAAGAGGCTGGCGGATATGGGTCTGACGCCGGGTACGAAGGTTACTGTTATAAAATCCGCTCCATTCAGGGGTCCCATAGAGATCTGTGTTAGAGGTTCCAGACTTGCTTTAGGCAGGGGGATGGCTAAGAGAATCTTCATGGAGATAGACAAGTGAAGAAGCTAACGATAGCTCTTGCTGGAAACGCTAATGTAGGTAAGTCAGTAATATTTAATCAGCTGACTGGTCTGCATCAGCATATTGGAAACTGGCCTGGAAAAACCGTTGAGAAGGCTGAGGGAACTCTTCACTTTCGAGGCTACGAGATAGACATTATTGATTTGCCGGGCATATACTCCCTATCAACCTTCTCGATTGAAGAGATAATCTCTAGAGAATACATAATCTTTGAGAAACCCGACTTAGTGATTAATGTGGTTGACGCCTCGGTTCTTGAGAGAAACCTCTTCTTCACTCTGCAGCTTGCCGAACTTGAAGCCCCCATGATCATCGCATTAAATCAGATCGATATTGCGCGGAGAAAAGGAATAGAGATAGATCATCAGAGGCTCAGCGAGATCTTAGGAGTCCCTGTTATCCCGACCATAGCTGTGAGAGGATATGGAATATATGATCTGCTGAATGCAGCCATTGAAGCGATAGAGAGCGGGAAGGCTAAGCCGCGTAGGATAAGGTATGGAAAAGAAGTTGAGGAAAGAATTGAGAAGATAACGTCTCTTCTCGAGAAAGTCAACTTGACGTATCCAGCTAGATGGACGGCTATAAAGCTTCTTGAGGGAGACGAGAAGATTATAGA
>JAGGZB010000107.1 GCA_021162225.1 Candidatus Bathyarchaeota archaeon
GGATCTAACCTTTATCTACATATGAGTTTAACGGAATCAAGCGACCCATAATTTTTCGTTACAAACCAGCACGCATGAGTGCATCGTGTAGTCCATGCCGCTTCTTATCTTCAATCATAGAGGAGAGATTGCCGAAGCCAGGATCCAGGATCATAGTCAGGTCTGAAGTCCGAGACATGCTCCATAAGATCGCGGAGACCCAAGGCTACAGAAGCATCAATCAACTCCTGGAAGCATGGATCAGGGTACACCCCGGGGTACACCCCACAAGCAAAAACGAAGCCCTTAACCCCACATTCAGACAGCCGGAAACAAGCCAAGAAATGGGCTTCTTTCAAGAAAGGAAGTGCAGAAACGTAGTTTCTGCTGTGGTGGGCCGGGCCGGACTTGAACCGGCGACCTTCTGCGCGTCAGGCAGACGTCCTAACCAGGCTAGACGACCGGCCCACAATCTCCCAAATAAGGATTCCAAATATATTTTAGTTTTCTCGTTTACTTTAATGTTTTTTGCATGCCGCGGTTGTTGCTTATCTCGCCTCTTAGTTTCAGCAAGATCTTCTGGAGCAGCCCCGCCTTAGATTCAAGGCATATTCTGCGGCTTGATGATCTCTTCGCTTGTTGTTGTGAATTCGTCTCCTCCTAGATGATAGATCATCTTCACCTTTTTAATATCGAATGTTTCCTTGAAGATTCCCTCATTAGCGTAGGCGGCGACTATCCTGCCCACGAATATTGTGTGGTCTCCCGCTGGAATCTTCTGATGCAGCTTGCATTCTAAATGGGCTATGCATTCCTTGATTATTGGGGCCTTAACGATCTTTGCAGGGGCGGGGGTTAATCCTGTTTTCTTAAACTTGTCGACGCTTCTACCTGAGACGCTTCCGCAGTACAGCGTTTCGTTCACGATCTCGATCGTCGGCACGTTGATGACGAACTCTTCGGTCTCCTCGATTAGCCTATGCGAATATCTTTTAGGAGCGATGCTTACGGCGACCAGCGGCGGCTTTCTGGAGACGGGCATGGACCATGCTAAAGTTATGATGTTAGCTCTTCCCGAATTGTCGATGCATGAGACGAGAACCGTATGCTTCGGATGGAGAAACCTATAAGCGAATTCTAAACCTACATCGATCTTCTCAGCCATATCATCAACCCTCCAACATATTTAGATTGATCTTTCACCATTTAAACTATTGACGTTTCAAGCATATTTCTAAATGTTATGGAAGTTTAAATCTTCTCTTACTTTCTATATCTTCCCCAACCACTTTTATATCGTCTAGGGTTTGAAATCCCTAAGCCTCTCTCCTCCGCCGATCTTAGATACTTAACTTTTCAGGATCTATGCCCCTAACCCCGCTTATTAACTAAGTGGTTGACAGAAGCAATCATTATTGTAGGCGATTTAAGAAAAATAGCCTCAAAAATAACGATATAAATGACTGGTTCATAATTCCTTCAAATAGGTTCTTTCTTTACATACGATTTAAGCTTTCACACTCTTCTATGCGCGAAGAGGCTGGATATCTTTCTTCTAGCATCTAAGCTGTAAAGTAATGTTCCGGTGGAGTAGACCTGTTTCTTTCTGATGCCTAGAGCTATTTCAATGAATTCTGGAATAACATGATTAATCATTATTGGGGATGGCTTTCCCCACCTTATCTCGGGACAGGAAGGATCGATATAGACGTATAATCTCCTTCCCTTATAGTTGAAGAGAGCTTCACGTGTCTTGCCATATTTCGGTCGATTCAATATTCTGAATGGCCAGAGCTTGCATGCGATCGGCTTCATATCCTGAAGCGTGCATATGTATTTATCGCCTATCCGGGAAAGAAATATACATGAACCATCCGGTTTCTTTCCAAGATATAGCTTGTTCAGTCCTGCCCTTGTAACTCCAACGCCGAACCTCTGTATTATTCTAAGCCACTCATCAAACTTCAACACAACATCGTAGTTCATACAACAGAGCCCGCATCCTGTGCAACGCCAAAAGTTAACATAGCTCCAAGGAAGGGGAATCAATAGGAACCCCTCCATTCCTTAAACTTCATTGCTACTTGCGGATGTAGCCATTTACATCATGCTTTCCCTCTTACAAACCCTTAGGAGCAATGCCTCATCTCCGATAGAGATAAAGCGTGTGAGAAGGAAATCCAAGCCGCGGGTTCTCACAGAACTTTTCAACCTTCGCTGGCTCCCAACCCGTAATCTTATAATCATGCGAAACAACTCTGGCTCCTTTCTTCAGCTCAGCTTCGAGCTTAGGCCTAACCTTCTCGTTAGCGCTTGTGGTCAGATATAAGTAAACCACATCTGCGTCAGTTAATGAGACATTAAATAGGTCGTCGTTGATGATCTTAATCCTATCCTGCAGACCGAGCTCCTTAATCCTCCTCATTGCACGTCTAGCCAAGTCTTCCCTCAGCTCAACTCCAACGCATCTAGCTCCGAACTCCTTAGCCGCAATTATGACGGGGCCGCCGTCGCCCGCTCCGAGGTCATAGAAGAGTTCACCCGGCTTCAACTCGGCGAGTGTTAGGAGTCTACGTATAACTGGCATCGGGGAAGCTACAAAGGGAGATATAAACATTTTAAGTCACATCCCTTCTTTAAAATCAGAGAACTAATATTTCTACGTTACGTTCTAGTCAGAAGCGCCGCCTATAGGAATCTCCTCTTCAAAGCTTCCCTTTCAGCTTCAAGCACTAGTTCGAAGAGCCTATCTGAGATATTGCTCTCCTTATTTAGAATCTCACGGGCGTCCGATGGTCTCAGCCCCCTGCCTGAAAGGACTATAGCCGCTGCTTTCCCATATCTGGATATGAGATTAGCCGTCTGAACAGCTTCGTTTCTAAGTCTCCTCTCAGACTTCCTTAGCTTCTGACCCTTCTTCTCAATAAGCACATAGGCATCTTTCTCTTCAACCCTTAGCATGCCAAGCCTGTTTGAGCCGCATCTGGGGCACTCAGGCTTCAGCGGAAGATCCCTTATTCTTATAGGTTCAATATAACCCCAGCAGTTCGTGCATATGAAGACTCTGGTCTCGTCGAGAAGCCTCGCCTTCGCGGACTCTAATAGTATCCGCTTCATCTTCTCGGGGGGAATCAGATCCGTCTTCATACTCACCTTCTCAATTCCGAGGCGGACAAGCGGAGACGGTTCACCCGTAGTCTCAACATGAACAACCTCGATATCGCTCTCCCGTATCCTTCGGAGAACCCCTATCAGCCTCTTAAGGTCTAAGTCCTTTGTGAAGACCTCCTTAAGCGCTTCCTCATAGATCACGGTTCCCTCGAAGCTCCTTATCAAGCTCTGGAGGCTAACACTGCTGAAGTCAACTTGCTTCTTCAAAGCTCCAAACCGCCTAGCCACATGTATCAGTCTCCTCTTGAAGATCCCTGTTCTTTCGCATGCGCGGGTAAGCATCTCCTCAACAGCCTTGGGAGAAGCATTCTTAACCTCGCTGATTATGTCGATCAGTTTAGAGGCATCTACCTCTCCCGCCGTCTGGATCAGAATCCTGTACGGATCATGTTGAGCTGCAACTGAATATCCGGTTCTTTCGGAGATCACATGCCCTAGCAACTGCGCAAAGGCACGGTTCGTTAATGATCCAAAATGCGTCTGCAGGATGATGTAGTCCTCCCACTCCTCAATAGTGATTCTCTCGTCAGTCGGAACTGGATATCCCTTCTCAACGGTTTCAACGGTCTCGGAGATCGCGTCGAGAACTGTTTCCTTATCAGCAGGATACTTCTCAGCGAGCTTCTCAGCAATATCGTCTGGGCTTGATCCCTTATGCATCTCCTCCTCAACGAATCTTCTTATCTCCCCAACTTCCTGAGCCACCTCGTATGGAACCGGTATCTCTTCTCCAACCCAGCTTGGTATAGCTCCAGTTGGGTCGTCGACGGGCTTCACGTAGATTCTGTCAGCGATTATATTCACGATCTTCCATGGACTTCCACGTATAACGAACTTTACGCCGGGCCTCCCATACTCGGCGACAAATGCCTCGTCCAGCAGTCCTACAGCGGTATCCGACTCCCTATCTATGACAATGTAATGTTTCTCATCAGGTATCATCGATAGGTTATCGAAGAAATACTCGTACATGGGCTTTGAACGTCTAGGCTTAAGCATGAGACCCTCTTCTTGAACCACCCATGCGAACCTCGGATACCTCTCATGCATATACTCGGCTATCCGCCGAATATCTTCGACTGTCAGGTTTCTATAGGGATAGGCCCTCCTGAAAATCTCGAGGATCTCTTGGAAGTAGACTCTCCTCCGCTTCATCAAGTAAGCAACTATCTGATTAGTTAAGACATCATATGGTTTCTCCGGTATCTCGACAGGCTCTAGCTCTTCAGCGTAGGCTCTCCTTCCAATGACGAGAGACTCTAAAGTATCATCCGAATCCATAGTTATGATTATTCCCTTGGCAACGCCGCCTATTCTGTGGCCGCTTCTACCGACCCTCTGAATGAGACGAGTAACCTGTCTCGGACTCATATACTGGATTACAAGATCTATTCTTCCGATATCTATACCAAGCTCTAGAGAGCTCGTGCATATCAGCCCTTGAAGATTGCCGGCTTTAAGCCCCTGTTCAGCTGCGATTCTCGAGGGCTTAGCTAGAGACCCGTGATGAATCGAGACTGGAAAATCAGCATCCCAAACCTTGAATCGACTTGCCAAAACCTCAGAGATAGTCCTCGTATTCGTGAATAACAGAACGGAGTTGTGCTGCTCGATCAGCTTACGTATGATTCGGAGACGAGCGGCGACTTCAGGATGGGTATAAAGAGCCGATGCGAGCGTGAAGTCTTCCGGCTCAGGTTTTGGATATAATATTTTTAGATGCATGTGACGGGCAACTGGAACCTCGACAACATCGATGGGCCTATCATTCCCAGCTAGAAACTGAGCAACCTTCTCGGGAGTGCCTATTGTGGCAGATAATCCTATGATCTGAAACTCCCTACGAGTTATCTCGCGAAGCCTCTCAAGCGCAAGTGAGAGCTGGCTTCCACGCTTATTATCGGCTAACTCATGCACTTCATCCACAATAACCCATCTTACAGATTGGAGATGGCGGTGGATAGTCCAGCCGAATAGCATCGCTTGGAGAGTTTCAGGCGTCGTTATCATTATGTCAGGTGGACTGCGTGACTGCCGCGCTCTTTCACTCACATCCGTATCGCCGTGCCTAACTGCAAGTTTAAGATCTAGCTTGTTACACCACCATTCCAGACGCTCAAGCATATCACGGTTTAGGGCTCTGAGAGGCGTGATGTAAAGGACCTTTATTCCCGGTTCGCTTCTGGGAATCTGGATGAGATTATTCAGCACTGGAAGCATCGCCGCCTCAGTCTTACCCGTCGCTGTGGGAGATATTAACAGGACATTCTTTCCCTCAAGAATCTTTGGAATAGCCTTCCGCTGAGGCTCAGTCGGCCTCCTAAAGTTTCGTTCCTCAAGTAACCTACGTATAGGTCGGACTAGCATGCTGAAAACATTGTCTTCCTCAAATTGACTGCTTGGCAAGGCTCCTCTACCGAAATGAGTAGGACAGATATAAAGAGACCTCGCATTAAAATATTATGCGATCCATGCTTAAATGATTATTCGGTGATGACGCTCTAGCATGGACGATTTAAACGGCACGCTGAAACTGAAAGTTCATAAAGCTTATAAACGGATATGTAGTAACCTACGGTTCGGCGAGTGAGATGGCGAGGCGTTCACAGTTCGAGATTTACCTTGACATTTTGAAGGCAGTCGCTGAGGGAAAGAGAAAGCCGACTCACATAATGTATCGAGCTAACCTTTCATGGACGAGGCTGAAGAAGTACCTTGACTTCCTTATTGCTCAAGGTCTATTAAAGGAGACAATTAATGATTCCGCCACGATCTTCTCGTTAACGGAGAAAGGCAGGGAGGTTATAGGCTACTACAGAAGGCTTGAGGGAGTACTTTACTCTAAGAAGCCGATTCTTCCACCGGAGGTATATGCACAATATAAGTAGCCTCGCGTCAGCATAGAAGTAAGTGCCCCCAAAAATATTTTATAACATAAAAAAAGGGTTACATCGTTGATTTCGTGAAGTTTAGGTCATCAATCACGGCGTATGGAGTTAACGTTGGAACCTCAACCTCCCACCATCTGATCCATCTCCGTGTTCGGCTGAGATCTCGGATGTTCCTTAGGATACGTAGCATGTTATCGCTTATCCTAAGCTCTCTAACCGAAGACTCTATGGATCCGCCTCTTATGAGGAATATTCCGTCTCTGGGAATAGTTGAGAAGTCACCTGTCCTATAGTTTTGATACCTCAAATACCAATCGTTAGTGACATATATTCCTCTGTCAATCTCTGCTAGGAGATCCTCAAATGATTTCTCGCCAGGCTCAACTATCAGGTTCCATGGATGCGGAGAGATCAGCCCCGCGTTTCCCGTCGTCTCAACACCGTACTTCTTAGCCGTCATGCTATTATGCAGGTATCCCTTAAGGACTCCCCTCTCTATGATTACATTTCTTCTTGTAGGAACTCCTTCATCATCAAAGGCTCTGGCCCCGTAGGAACCTGCAACTGTAGGATCATCGATTAGGCTTAATTTTTCACAAGCAACCTGAGAGCCCACCTTATCAGCTAGAAATGACTGGCCAATATCCACGAGAAACGCGGATGAGAGTATGCCGACTTGGCTGATTAAATCAGCGAAGACAAGCGGTCCGAGGAGGGCAGTGAATCTTCCCGGTTCTCCGGGTTTAGGATTCGAGGCAGCTGCAGCTATCTCCCCAGCGATCCTTCCAGCTTCTGAAGGATCGAATCTATCCTCATCGCCACTGACCGAGACGAAGTGTCCAGAGGAGATCTCGGATGTGAATGCTCTAACCGATATATCCAGTGCTCCCCTCTCCTGACTCGCATGCACGTTACCCGACGTAGCCAGCACGTTTCTCTCAACAACTGCATTCAGCGTCCCTGCTACCTTCTTAGCTCCCTCCTTCAAAGCGGCGTTTATGGCTTCTTCAACGTAACCGACGAGTCTATCTGGGTTAAGAGAGACCTTGGAACCCCTAAGTAGCTTCGGATCGTAGCTGAAGGGGCCTTCAGGTAGAGGAGCATAGAGTTCGCTTGGCGGCGTCATCCTAGCTATTTTGATAAGCTTTTCAACGGTCTTCTCGAGGCTTCGAGTTGAAGAGAACGGAATGGTTGTGGCGGCTCTCCGCCTCTTAATCATTAAGAATATGTCCACCGTTGACTCATCGTAAAACTTAGAGATCGTTACCTCATTGTTTGAGAATCTAATCATAATGTGCTGTCTATCGTGGAGGTTCGCAACTGCATCGGTGGCTCCTCTCCTTAACGCTAAATCGACAATATATGATGGCGCCTCATCCTTCTTCATGCTTCATCCTCCCAAGATCACTTCCCTTAACCTTACATGAGGCCCTCCAGTCCAGACAGGGATTCCTTGTAGCGGATCACCCTTACCACAATATGCGGCTTGAAACTCCAAGTCTCTGCCAACAGCATCCACCGAGGACCATAGACCAGTTGTGGTCACCTCTAAGACAGGATTTCTAATTCTCTCCTTGATCTCTCCATTCAATATTCTATAGGCTTCGAGCCCCACGTATCGCTGGTTAAATCTTCTATCATCAATATTCCATTCCATGAAGTTCCTAATATAGACGCCTTCCTTCACATCCTCTAAGAGCTCCTCCACCGAGTAATCTCCAGGTTCAAGATACGTGTTAGCCATCCTGACTATGGGTTCCCTGTCGAAGGCTGAGGCCCTGGCGGATCCATTACTCTTGACGCCGAAGACACTTGCGGTCTCCCTATTGTGGAGAAACTCATTTATTACGCCCTCCTTTATAAGCGTGCGTTTTCTAGCCTTAACGCCTTCATCATCGTATAGGTAGAAGCCGAAGGAGCCGTCCAGCGTAGGATCATCCACAACGTTTACGAGACGTGAGCCAACCCGTAGGCCTATCGAGTCCCTGTTGAGATATGTCTCTCCGGCCTGAGCTGCCTCCCTCCCTAGGATTCTGTCAGCTTCACCAGGGTGACCAGAGGATTCATGACAGATGAGACCGACGAGTTCAGGTCCAAGGATGACATCGGTCTTTCCGGAGGGGCTCTTCCCGGCGGATAGGAGTATCTCGGAGAGGGTTTCAGCTTCCTTCTCAATGAGGCTTGGCAATCTCCACCTCTCCACGATCTCCCAGCCGCCGGAGCCGCCGAGGTCAAAGAATCTCTGAACCGAACCCTTCTGCGGATGGAAGGCCGTCATTAGCATGGAGAAGGCAGCTCTTGGGATAAGGCTATAAACGTATGCTCCATCACTTGATGCTACGAGCTTTTCAGTCATCCATGTGTCGATCGTCATGCTGCATGCTGGAACCTTAACATTTCTTTCAGTAGCCTCCTCCACGGCTCGCTTATATGCTTCCTTGAGCAAGCTAGTCCTTGACTCAATATCTATTGAGTCAAAGCCGATACGCTGTTTAACCTCCACCTTAACATTTCCTAAACTGCTGTCATCCATCGAGACTTTTTCATGCATGATCCTCGCTGATGCACGTGCCATTTTAAAAGCTCTGCTTGAGGCGGCTTTAACATCCCTCCTCGTGAGGCCGTCTGTCGACGCAAATCCAAGAGCTCCATCCACAAGCACCCTTACGCTTATGCCCTTCTTCTCCTCAAGTACAGCAGCTTCTGGAAAACCATTCTTCAAGATCACAGTTTCTTGAATGTCGCGCTGAAATCTCGCCTCAGCATACTTCGCTCCTAGACTCTCCGCATAATTCACGGCTAACTCGATTAGGTCTTCCAAGATTATCTCCTCCCAGCAGGAATATCCGTCAGCTCCTAGAGTAATTTTAGGAAAATATTAAGTTAATGCGAGCATTCCTTTATCTTATTATAAAGATTACATTTTGGAGAATGCGTCTATGCTGAATTCGCCGCTTAGAAGACGAGATCTTCAGAGCTATGATCTTGACTTGTCCAAGTCAGGGAATCTGTAGACCCTCTGTAATGCTCCTCTCTCTTTAAGCTCTTTAACAATGAGATTACGTAGCCATTCGGACGGCGTTAACCCCTCCGTCTGGGATTCATGGATAACGGCCTCTTTTATCGCCGACGTAACACGCGTGCATAGAAGCTCTCCTTTAGTATCCCCTTCTATCCTAGGCAATTCTCCACGCGTCCTCCAAAGAATATATGAGTATACATGCTTAAAATCTCTTTTCCAAATTTCTGAAGAACCATCTTATGAGATTAAAATTTTAAAGAATCCATATAGAGATGTGAAGAATCCAGCCTGTAGCCCATAAACTTTAAGTGAGGGATACAGTAGATACGCCAGTACTCCCCCCAAAAAGACGCCGAATACTCCCTCAACGATGCCGACCTTATCCCTTTCTCCGGGAAGCCACTTAATTATCTTGCCGCATCCATTACAGTGTATGTGGCGAAGAGAGTTTTCCGAGTTGTAACCTGAAATCTTCGCTTTGTTCAGATCTGTTAGACAGCCGCATCGTTTACAGCGTATGTATTGCCTTCTGCTATGCGTTGGGGCGAGAGGCTGCTTCAGCCCCGGCTTACTTTTTTCTCTGGAGAACGAGCGTCTCCTCTTTTCTGTAAGAAGCATGAACTTTGTTCGTTCGCAAAAATTATAATTTTTATGAAGAAAAATGCTATTTTTTCAATAACTTTTTTAAATATTCATGCAAAATACTTTCGTAGAACCTATAATTCTAACCTATAATTCATGTCATAAATCCGTAACTTTCAACAGAACCTAGAGTCCCTAGTGTTAGTTCATCAATCAGAGATCAGCTTCCTAGCGTTCTTGATGATCTTAGACGCAGCTCTCCTCGAAATCTTCAAGTTACTAGCCAGAAACTTCGGGTCAGCCTCAGCTAAGTCCTCAGCCGATCTTATCCCCAACGACCGCAGAAGATTAGAACGCTTAACGCCGATGCCTTTAACCTCTAGGAGATCCGTGAATCCGCGGCGAACCGAATATTCTTCCTCCCTAGATTTCTCCTCCTTACTCTTCTCCCCATCAAGTATGACGAATCCCTCAGATGTTATATCATATTCATGTGGAGTCCTCGTATGATTAGTTCCCCTCATCTTCAATATTCTAAATCTTCTGCGAAGAATTTCGTTCTTGTCAAAGTATGTTTCGAAATGTATTATTCCATCAGCAAGGAACTCAGATATTCCCTCACCTAGAGAAGTAGATCCCCAAGGCTGATCAAGAATAAGGATTGATACACAGTTGGCCTTCTTTAAAAATCTGTAGAGGAGATGAATCATTACGCGTATATCTATCGGCTCCTTCAGCCCCATACTTATTGCTGAGAAAGAATCTATAACAAGTCTATTAGCGTTAAGCGAGGTCATAGTCTCCATTATTGTGTCAAGATTTTTTTGAAGCCCAGATTCACGGGTTACCGAAAGATCTAAGATGGCGACTCTCCCATCCTTCTCCAGCCTTTCGAAGTCCCATCCAAACCTCATCATATTCTTAAGGAATGTCTCCTTCGTCTCCGCGAAGCAAACATAGACTCCCTTAGCTCTATGACGAGTTGCACCATTATATAGAAACTGCGCCGAGAAAGTTGTCTTGCCAGCACCGGGATAACCCACGAGCAGTATCATGCTGTTCTCGGGAAAGCCTCCCTCAATCAATTCATCAAATTTTGGGATCCCTGTCGGTATACGCTGAATAATCATAGCATGCACCATCAATCAAAGAAATGGTATCAATACCCTCTTTGTTTTTTCTTTTTCATAATATAAAGGTGTTGCCATATAGGGGGTTTCCGAGCCTTCGAAACGCACAAACCAGTATATCTGGCTTCTCATATCTCCCCAAGGCTCTTATCCGATACTCTAATCAACTAAGCCGCATTTCCTCAAAACCTCATTGAAGGCCCTTCGCGAAAGGCTCCTCTTATATCTTCTTAAAGCTAGGATTAAGTCCTCCTCAGCTTTGCAACCGATTGATTCAGTTATCAAGCTAGCTAGGCTTCCCCTCAAGAACAGGAATTGGCAGATGGACGTGACATTCGAGACTCTTCTCTTCACACTCGCCGTCTCAAAGTCTAAAATCCAAGGAGTATCCTTATGATCTACGATCACATGCCCTGTAGCTCTACTTAACTCTCCATGATCCAGTCCGACCTCGTCAAGCCTTCTACACTGCTCCAGAATCTCCCTTAAGACTCTACGAATTCTCTCCGCTGAGTCTCTTTCACAACGTATCTTCTCAATCCATCCCGCTAGAGGCATACCCTCTATAAACTCCATCAGAAGGATGTTTCGAGTAAATCCTAAGAGTCTCGGCCCAACATTGACGGAGTTTGCGATCTTAAGCATTTCAGCTTCACGTCTCATGCTCTCTCGATCAGCATCTGTCCGTCTAATCTTAAGTGCAACTTTACCCGCATCCGTATATGCTGAGATAACTATGCCTACACATCCCTTACCCAAAACTGAGACTTCCCCGATCTTTTTATCTCCGGAGAAACATAGCGCCTTGACTCCTAGGCTTCTCATTTCACGTAGTCTTTCCTCAAGCTCATCTAGACTATACTGCGGATAGCAGATTATATGCGCATACTTTTCCTCTAGAGGCCTATCCAGATAAGCTACATGCGCCTTTAAAATCCCATCCGCCCCTTCATTGAAGCCACATCGGCTTTCCTATCAGATATGTTGTGAAGAAAGAAGCAAAATCCTTATTGCTTAAGTAAAAATTCACGATCTCTTCATTAACCATGACCTCAAGCGAGGAGGAGAAAGCCTCCGAGACGAGGCTGGCAACCCCCACGCTTCTCCCTCCATCCTTAAGAAAATCTTTAAGGAGGATAGAAGCATTCCGATACCGCCTTTTCTTCTCCACAACCCATCTATCTCCCTCTATCCTAGGTCCTGAAACAAGCATCTCCGACGATAAATGCTTCTTCAGAAACCTTTCGCAATCCATCTTCTTCGCAATAGGAGGACCTATATGCTTCTTTGCCGCTGGCAGAATATGAGACTGCAGCTCGAAGATGAACACTGTAGCTGTCTTCTCATCGCTCCAAACAGCGTCTCTCAGAACTTCGAAGTCATATCTTGAAATAAGCCCTTTAAGAGCTCTTTGGGACTTGTAGAGCTGTCCCCAGAGGACGTCAGGCACTGCTTTTACGGCTTTGGTCTTCAGAAACACGAATGATGTCCCCTTAGATCTCATCCTTTCAATCGTTTCTTGCGTACTGAAGGGCTTTAGCTCCGGAGGGAAAAAGAATCTGACGCTTGGATTTCTGATGAAAAGTCTTGAAGCCGCTATGAACTCCGCAAGCCTCTCCCTGCTCACTGCTGAGGCCACATTCCGATTCTTGTCAACCGGATCTATGACTATAAGCGGCTGATTAAAGACTTTCAAGGCCTCCTCAGCCCTTCCCCTATAATGGTTCTCAATATCGATTAGTATTCTTCCACGCCAATCTGAGGCTGCCTTAAGCACGTTTAGGAATGATCCGTAATACATGATTAGGAGCTCGCAGAGGTAGCCGCTGAATCCGCCGATCTTTATCTCCGCACCGTATGTTCCTATTCCTCGCATGAATCTCTTCAGTAAGCGAACCTCTCTTCTGCCCTCATGATTAAGATGCTTATTGACATATGCAGTATGGAACGGCGTTCTGTCAACGCTTGAAACAGCCTCCTCAGCCCTTTCTAACTTGAAGCATGGAACAAAATCGATGGTGAATCCTTCTATCTCAGCATGAATGTATGGATGCTCCGCGTAGGCTTCCAGAAACCTGCCCTTGCACACAGCCTTGGCAGCTTCAAGAACTTTCTGGAATGTTTCTCTCCCATGTTCCTTAGGTACAAGCATGAAGAGGTCTATATCCTTTTCTCCTGCTATCCAAGTGTCCTTCGCAATAGATCCCTCAACACAT
The DNA here is from genome assembly GCA_021162225.1 of Candidatus Bathyarchaeota archaeon. Taxonomy (GTDB): domain Archaea; phylum Thermoproteota; class Bathyarchaeia; order Bathyarchaeales; family DTEX01; genus B63. The sequence goes on from JAGGZB010000107.1 coordinate 12,992, forward strand.
ACTTCCGCTTTGAGGCCTAGCTCCTCCAGTTTACATCTGAGCTTCTCAATCAGCGAATTGACAAATCTGAGAGTATCGATCTTCTCCTCTCTGCTTGGGGTTACCCGCCGAAGCACTTCCTCACAGACCTTTTGAATTCTATCGCTGAGGCTACACATCTGCTACGTCCCTTTAAACTACACGCATTTTTCGCGTAGCGTTAGGTAAACAGGCCCCTCCGGCTTTAATATGCTTCTCTTGAGCCTTAAGCATTTAGCTTCAACGACGCCGAATTTATAATCCTCTATCTCTCTTAGGCAACGTGCGAGCTCATCTCTTCTATAACCCGTTTTCACCCTAGCTATTGTCAAATGTGGACTGAACTCCCTCGTCTCCTTCTTGAATCCCATCCTATAGAGTCTCGATTCAAGCTGGTTAAAGACCTCCCTCAGCTCATCGGCTCCCCTACTTATTCCCGCCCACACAACATTTATGCGTCTCATATTCGGGAAGGCCCCAACTCCTCTTATCTCAACCTCGAAGGGTGAAAAATCAACTTTCTTCATTGCATCGTAGACTTCATCGACTTGAGACAGCGAGATATTGCCTAGGAACTTCACTGTAATATGGATATTTTCTGGCTTTACGAATTTAAGCCGTGCCCCGGTCTCCGCTAGCATGGATTGGACATTCGATATGTTTCTCAACACCTGCGGCTCTTCAATATCAAAGGCTATAAAGCTCCTAATGCTTTCCAAGAGAAACTTTCCCTTCTGGCTTTTCTAATCTCCCATTTTATTGGAGAATCATATATTAAGGTTAACTCGGCCGCGTCAAAATCAATAAATAAGTTAAATATATATGTTGAGATTTGTTGACATCTTGAGACTGTTGCCTCTGTTGGGTGATGGCTACGGAAAGAAAGATGCTGATAGGTACCACCGGAATGCCCGGGGCTGGAAAAAGCACGGTTAAAGAGATCGTTGAGAAACTTGGTTTTCCAGTTGTCGTGATGGGTGATGAGATCAGGCTGGAGGTTCAACGCAGGGGACTGCCGATAACGCTTGAGAATCTCGGCAAAATTATGCTTGAAATAAGACGTGTGGAAGGCCCGGCAGCTGTGGCAAGGAGATGCATACCGAAGATTAAAAGCATAGACTCACCGGTTATCTTCATCGATGGGCTAAGAAGCCTCTATGAAGCTGAAGAGTTCAAGAAGAGATTTCCGGACTTCAAGATCCTTGCGATTCACGCATCGCCGCAGACAAGGTTTAAGCGCCTCTTAAAGAGGGGAAGAGCTGATGATCCGCGGAGCTGGGAAGAATTTGCGGAGCGTGATCGAAGAGAGCTTAAGGTTGGAGTTGGAGAGGTCATTGCGACGGCTGATTATATGCTAGTGAATGAAGGAACGCTTAAGGAACTTGAAGAGAACTTGATGGATCTTCTTAAAAGGGAGGTGGGAGAGATATGGGCTTTGAGAGATTGATTCTGAGGATCTCCGTAGATGTGAATCCAACGGAAGACCCAGGCAAGGTTCAGGTA
>JAGGZB010000151.1 GCA_021162225.1 Candidatus Bathyarchaeota archaeon
GGTGTTTTAAAAATCACTGATTATATCGTAGGAACTGGAGAATTGAGTGTCATGCTTGGTCTTAACTTTAATCGTTCAATTTATATCTTCAACCATAGTAGTAATCCCATTATCAACCCATAAATCGCCAGCGCCTCTGCCAATGCTACAATTATGAAGTTTCTAAAGAATGTTTCAGGTTTCTCGGTCGCTGCACTTATAGCCGCGGCTCCCGCGCTAGCTATCCCCCATCCCGCGGCTATACATGCTAAGCCGACTACTAATGCTGATGATATGGCGAGAATACTCTTCTCAGCAGATGTTTCTGCTGGAGATTTGTATGTTTCTGATTGAGTCATCTTACCAGGCAGGGCAATAATTGATGCTACTCCTACCGTTGCTATGCTGATTATGAAGAAACACACAATTGAAATAAGGAATTTTCTTTTCGTCTTCATACGCCTTCACCAATTTTAGTTTTTTATTAAACGGTTACATTATTCGTTTTTCTTATTAAATTCTTTCTCTGCTTCTTTCCCGATTTTTTCAGCTTCAATCTCTAAAGCGTTCACTCGTTTATCTATCTCTTTTAATTCCTCCTCCGCCATTTTCTGCAGGTTTTGCCTGATCTCCTCGTATTCTTCGTCTATCCCCTTTATTCTCATATTTGTTCACGCTACCTTATCACTAGTACTGGGCAGGGCGCATATTCAATTACCCTTTCAGCTACGCTTCCAATAAGAATTCTATTCATCCCTCTCCTGCCTTTTGAACCCATCACTATGATATCTACCCCGAGAGACTCTGCATGTCGGATTATTTGATCGTGAGGTTCTCCTTCAACTAATATGGAGGATGCTTTTAAACCTTCCCTTCTTGCAGATTTAACGATATAATTCAGACATCTTTCAGCCTTCTTTTTGATTTCCTCTTTCAGTTCTCTTCTCTCATGAACTTTTGAGATCTCCTCGAGTATTACTCTGTCGATGACATATATTGCTATTATTTGTGAATCAAACTTTTTAGCTAGCTTTATTGCATATTCAGATGCTCGCATTGAAGAGTCTGAGCCATCTGTTGGAACAAGAATTTTTCTTATGAATCTTTCCTCAGCCACTGGCAATCCTCCTCTTCTCCATTAGACTCTTAACTTTCTTCATCCTCACGAACTCTTCCCTTTCTCTCTCTTCAAGCATCATTTCAATCTTCTTGACGATTTCTCTGTATCTGGGAATGTATATATGTTTCAATGCATTTATTCTTCTTTGTGTACTTTCGACAGCCTCAGCGATTCTTCGAGTTGATTCTTCAAGCTCAGCTAGTTCACAGATCAAATCTAATGATTCGGAGAGTCTCTTAAATGCGATGTCGAGGTATATGTTTGTCCCGAGAAAACCATAGTCGGGATGGGGTTTCTCACTCTCAATTTTAATTCTTGGAACCAGAACGCCCATAATGCTTCGATAGTCCACTGAAAATTCTATAGGGAATCTTGTCAGCTCTGTGATGATTCTAAGTTTTTCAATTCCTAGGTGAACGGCAGCTTTTTCAATGTATGAGAACGCCTCGCTGAGCTTATTACCTAGCTCTATTCTCACTCTCTGCAGATCGTACGCAAAGTTTCTGAGCTCAACCATTAGGACATCTCTCTTTTTCTCTAGAATCTCCCGTCCTGACTTGGCGAGTTGAAGGCTTCTCTTAAATTTTAGAAGATTCATTCGGGTCGGTGAGATATTTGACATGAGTCATCATGCTTTCAAGTATTTATCCAAATACTCTCTATGTATTCTTGTCAATTCCTCTTTTGGAAGTATCGAAAGTAGATCCCATGCAATATTGAGAGTTTCTTCGATTGTCCTATTCTCGTCAACTCCCTGATTTATGAATCTTGTTTCAAATTCATCTCCGAAGCGGAGGTATGCTCTATCTCTTTGTGAAAGGGCTTCCTCCCCTATAATCGATGCGAGGGATCTGAGCTCATTACATTGTGCGTATGCAGCGTAGAGCTGACTTGCAACATCCGCGTGATCTTCTCTTGTTTTTTCCTTCCCGATCCCGTCCTTCATGAGCCTTGACAAGCTTATCAGAACATTAACTGGCGGGTAAATCCCACGATTATGTAGCTCCCTGTCCAAGACTATCTGTCCCTCAGTTATGTAGCCAGTTAGGTCTGGAATCGGATGCGTGATATCATCGTTCGGCATAGTTAGTATTGGCATCTGAGTGAGTGAGCCTTTTCTTCCCTGCACTCTACCGGACCGTTCATATATGCTGGCTAGATCGCTATACATGTATCCAGGATATCCCTTTCTGCTTGGAACCTCCTCAAGAGAGGCGCTTACTTCTCTTAGAGCCTCACAATAGTTTGTCATATCTGTTAGAATAACAAGCACGTGAGCTTCTTGTTCGAATGCTAAATATTCAGCTAATGTAAGAGCAGTTCTCGGCGTTATTATTCTCTCCATAGTTGGGTCTTCAGCTAAGTTAATGAACATTGCTGTTCTCTTCAACGCTCCTCCTTCTTCGAAGCTTTTTCTGAAAAAGGCCTCTTCGTCGTGTTTTATTCCCATAGCCGCGAATACTATATAGAAGTCTTCTTCTCCGGCAATCTTTGCCTGCCTAGCTATTTGAGCTGCTAAAACGTTATGTGGAAGACCGGACGCCGAGAATATTGGAAGCTTTTGTCCCCGAAC
>JAGGZB010000088.1 GCA_021162225.1 Candidatus Bathyarchaeota archaeon
AAGCTGATGAGATAGATCATGACGTCATGATTCTGGACGCGGCGGCGGGGATAGGCTGTCCAGTAATAGCCTCGGTGACCAACTGTGACTATGCAGTCCTCGTAACCGAGCCTACCCCGAGTGCATTCTCAGACCTAGAAAGAATATTAGAGATCGTGGATCACTTCAAGGTTCCATACGGGGTCGTTGTTAATAAGTGGGATGTGAATCCTCCAGTCTCGGAGAAGATAATATCGTGGAGCGGAGATAGGTTTCTTGGGAGAATCTCATATGACAGAGAAGTTGTCAACTCGATAGTAGCGCTTAGGCCAGTGCTCGCCTCGGAGAGTAAAGTGAAAAACGAAATCATATCGGTTTACGAGAAGATTCGAAACTTGCTACTCGAACAGTGAAAAAGGATAGCTTGGCGGTTTTTAGAAAAAATAAAGGTTAAATAGGACTCTCGGGTTTTCATATCCTGCCATTTAGGGGGGATAAAATACATAGCTCTGGAAAATTTTAAGCCCCTCATACTTAGCATGGCGGTGATCTTCGCCTCGCTATTTCTAGTGGGATCTTTTCATCAGCCCATATTTTCTCGGGAAGGCAGAGGCAAGCTGAAGGTTGTCGTAACGATTCTTCCGCAAGCGGAGTTCGTTGAGAAAGTAGGCGGCAACATGGTCAAAGTGATGGTGATGGTTCCGCCTGGGGCAAATCCACATACATATGAGCCCACTCCAAAGCAGCTTATCGAGGTTAGCGAGGCAGACATATATTTCCAGGTTGGCTCGGGAATAGATTTTGAACGCTCCTTCATGAGGAAGATTATTGAGGTCAACAGTCGCATGCTCGTCGTGAACTGCTCTGAGGGAATCAAAATAGTTAATGGAGACCCGCATGTCTGGCTTTCTCCAAGAAACGCTGAGATCATGGTTAGAAATATTTACAGAGGATTAGCCGCGGCGGATCCGAAGAATGAAGAGTACTACCGCAGAAACATGGAGGCTTACATAGATGAGCTAAGGGAGCTCGATGCGGAGATAAGGAATATTCTTGGAAACTTGTCGATCAGACGCTTCATGGTTTATCATCCAGCTTGGAGATACTTCGCGAGGGAGTATAATCTCACGCAGATACCTGTCGAAAAGGAAGGAAAGGAACCGACAGCGCGGGGAATGATAGCTCTCGTAAACCAGGCTAGGAGACTCGGCGTGAAGGTTATATTTGCTTCTCCGGAGTTTGACAGAAAGAAGGCTGAAGCCATAGCTGAGAGCTTCGGGGGCAGAATCATATTTGTAGATCCATTAGCTAAAGATTACGTGGAAAATCTTAGAGAAGTCGCGTTTAAGATTGCTTGGAGCTTGAGCAGGAATGAATGAAGTCATAAGACTAGAGGATGTATGGGTCAGGTATGGAGATATCGTTGTATTGGAGGGAATAAATCTCTCCGTTTATGAGCATGACTTTCTGGGGATAATTGGGCCGAACGGCGGCGGAAAGACTACGCTTCTGAAGGTGATACTCGGCTTAGTTAAGCCAGTGCGCGGCAGGGTTACCGTGCTTGGAGACACTCCGGAGAGGAGTAGGAGATTCGTTGGATATGTCCCGCAAATAACACTATTTGATAGAGAGTTCCCCGCAACGGTTCTTGACGTCGTCTTGATGGGAAGACTCGGCCGAAAGGGCATTCTAGGAAAATATGGAAAAGAAGACTTGAAGGTTGCGTATGATGCGCTTGAATCGGTGGAGATGCTTGAGCTGAAGGATAGGCGGATTGGAGAGCTCTCCGGAGGGCAGCTCCAGAGGGTTCTGCTGGCTAGGGCCCTCGTTGCAAATCCGAAGATCTTGCTTCTTGACGAACCCACGGCAAGCGTGGATGAGCCGACCAAGACAAACCTGTACAAGCTGCTGAAGAAGATGAATGATAAAGTTACGATACTTCTGGTCTCTCATGACATGGGCGTCATCTCATCATATGTTGAAAAGATAGCATGTCTCAATAGGAAACTCTTCTATCATGGTTCTCCGGAGATGGAGGGCGAAGCCGTAGAGGAAACCTATCAGTGCCCAATCTATCTTATAGCACATGGCTTCCCTCATAGGGTTCTTAAGAAGCATAAGAGGGGCAAATGATCTTGTGGGAGGCTCTTCAATACGAGTTCATGAGAAACGCGTTGGCTGCGGGAATCCTGGCAAGTATAGCCTGCGGCGTAGTCGGCGCATTAGTCGTTGTGAGGAGAATGTCGATGATGAGCGGCGGAATCTCCCATGCAGCCTTCGGCGGGATAGGACTCGGATATCTTTTAGGCTTCGAACCAATCTATGGAGCTCTAGCATTCACTATCGCCTCAGCGATGATGATGGGTTTTATCCGTGAAAGAACGGAAATAAGCGAGGACTCCGCCATCGGAATTCTATGGGTTACAGGGATGTCTCTCGGCGTGATCTTCATAGGTTTAAGCCCAGGATACGCGCCGGATTTATTCAGTTATCTCTTCGGAAGCATACTCGCAGTTCCCTCATCTGACTTGGCGGTTATGGTCGTTTTGGACGCCGTGATCCTCACCGTCGTCTATTTTCTATATGAAGAGTTCTTAGCAGTCTCGTTTGATGAGGACTTCGCTAAGGCTTCTGGAGTGCCTACTGAACGTGTCTATCTGATACTGCTCTCCCTCGTTGCGTTGACGGTTGTGATATTAATAAGGGTTGTGGGCGTAGTTCTCGTAATAGCGATGCTCACCATTCCAGCCGCAACCGCATGGCAGTTCAGCCGCAGACTCAACGAAATAATGCTTCTGTCATCTATTCTAAGTGTGATCTTTACCATCGAGGGTCTCTGGCTCTCCTATATCTTTAACATAGCATCCGGCGCAACTATAGTCTTGGTCTCTGTAGCCACATTACTCTTAGCATCTGCACTGAAGAAAATCTTCCAATAGCCACATCAACTCTTTCCACATGACAAATGATGAAATTGAGATCATTTATCCCATACACGAACATATTCCAAAGTCGGACAGGCGTGAATAAAAATCATACAAATAATGCTATAACAGTAAAAAAGATTATGTTCTACTCAAAGGAACTCCACATCTGAACAGATCTTCCTATATCTTAACCGTTTATCTAAGGATCAATCCTGAGGATTCAGAAGCTTATGTTTCCTTGAATATGGATTAAGAATAATCTGGTTGATTATGCCCTTATTTAATCTCTATGAGGCTCATCGCCTCCTTGAAGTAGTTCAGTACATTTCTACCTTTCTCGGTTATCCAGTAGGTTGTTCTGTTTCCTTCTTCTTCAGCCCTTATCAACCCCTGTTCTATCATCGAGTCCAGAATCTTCATCAGAGGCTTCCAGCTGAGATTCGTCCTATACATTATCCGTGTGGGTTTATGGACTCCCTGCCGGATCGCGTTAAGTACATCAATGTAAATTTCTACGCGTGACCTTTTAGTGATCATTCTGGACACCGGTCAATAATTCAAAAGATTTAAAGATAAAAAAAGATGTGCGTAGCTTTCATCCACACAAAATCTTGAAAAACACATCGATGCTTCGGAAGATGAAAAAATTCTGGGAAGCACTAATATATTGGATGGTGACGATAATTTATGTGGTGGTCTACATGGAATTTTACTACGTTATAAAGACGAGGAGGAGCGTTCGATCCTACAAGCCTGATCCTATCCCCGACGATGTTCTAAAGAGAGTCTTAGACGCAGCTCGAATAGCCCCCTCAGGCTCCAATCGTCAACCTTGGAAGTTTATAGTCGTTAGGGATGAGGAGACGAAGAGGAAGCTTGTTTCAGCCTGTCACAACCAGTCTTGGATGGCGGAGGCCCCCGTAATCATAGTTGCCTGCGCACAGGAGCTAGATTATAATAGGGGAGGATATATGGGCAAGCTGAGCGGCGTGATGGATGCAACTATAGCCTTCACGCATCTCATATTGGCGGCTAGGGCTGAGGGGCTTGGAACATGCTGGATCGGAGCATTCGATAATGAACGCGTAAAGGAGATACTCGGCGTCCCAGAAGGGTGGAACGTCGCCGCTCTGACTCCACTTGGATATCCAGCTGAGGGTGAAAATGCATTTAGAGAGACAACCAATCGTAAACCGCTTGAGGAAATAGTCTCGACGGATAAGTTCTGAGACTCATGCATTTCTTCACGGTTGGACACTCGAATAGAAGCCTAGATGATCTGATAAGTCTCCTAAAGGAGTATAGCATAGAAGCACTCGTTGATGTTCGCAGATGGCCGAGCTCCAAGAGCTTCCCACACTTCAATAGAAAATGCTTAAGTGAGGCTTTGAGAAGAAACAACATAAGATATTTCTGGCTTGGAGAAGAACTCGGCGGATACATTAAGAACGGATTAGGAGAGGCATCACCTAACAAGGCTTGGAGAAGCCTCGGCTTCAGGAACTATGCAGACTATACGTTGACTGAAGAGTTTAAGAGAGGAATAAGCCGCTTGCTGAATTACGGGGAAAGATGGAGAGTTGCGTACATGTGTGCTGAGAAGTTTTACTGGAGATGCCACAGAAGGATCATCTCCGACTACCTCGTCGCTAAAGGACATCAAGTAACCCACATAATAGATCATGGAGAATCTAGAAGGCATAAGCTCACAAGATTCGCCAAAATAGTCGGGGGAAGATTGACATATCCGGCTTAAACAGCAGGTCTCCCATAACAATTTTTTATTATTTTTACCTCAATTTTATGCCGGTGAAAAGTTTTGAGGAGTAAACGCTTGTTGATAGTGTATTATTCTGGCACAGGCAACACGAGGAAGATGGCTGAGGAGATCGGTGAGGGAGCCAGAAGTGTCGGCGTCAACGTGGAGATTCTCAGAGCTGAAGAATGTAACGTCGAAGATCTAGCCAGCGCGGACGGCGTAGTCATCGGTTCACCTACATACTTCAGCAACGTCGCCTGGCAGGTTAAGAAGCTCATAGACGGATCCATAAGTCTCTATGGAAGTCGGAGGCTGAAAGGCAAGGTTGGAGGATGCTTCACATCATCAGGAACGCGCAGAGATGGCGAAGAATGCATCCGCATGATTGAGCTGGCATTCGGATACCACCACGGAATGAGGATGATCCCCGGAATCATAAGAGCATCCGGAGACGATGAGGAAAAAGTCTCCAGAATTTGCCGCGAATACGGAGAGAGAATAGCTAAGCGCATACTTAAGGAATAATTTTCCCCTTCAAGGGTCTTTTAGTCTGCTCATGAAAGATGTAAAGATTCAGGTTCTGAATAGTTCCGAATTAGGTTTTGAGAAGCCTAGGGAGGAGAACCATCCTCCGCCAGTCTTGCGGTTCTCAAGGATTGTCATATACGCATATTTTCGCGCTAAGTGGAGCAGTATGCCTAATGCTTTCTCTTTTTGCTATCCGCCATTCTTTTATACGCTATCCATTTATCTCTAGCCTCCATGATGCAATAGGTGAATTCTCGGTTCTTGAATTTCTCAAAGTCAAGTTCGAGACGTGAGCATAGCCTCTCAAGTATGAATTGTTCAATAATGCAGGATCCAGACCCAAATATTCTCTCAAGCGTCTCGGTTAAAGATTCGATCTCCGCTGGCAATTGTTTCTCATCTATGTGGTGGAGAATGGCTGCAGAGGTTGTTTCCCCCAAGATCTCATTTAAGGCATCTCTTAAGCAATCGTAGAGGATACGGCTGAATTCCCTTTCGTACTTGTCTCTGCCCCGTGAAGACCTAAAATTCTTCGTGAACCGCGGAAACCCTGCTCCCTCCATACTCATAGTACAGGTGTTAAAGCGGGCAATGGATATCCCTCAGAGAAGTCCGCCTCAACGAAGTAAAGGCGCGTTCTAGGCTTCCTTCCATAAAGTAGCAGGGCTCCATGCTGTCTTATTATCTTCAGATGAACATTAGCTATCGCGTTTAGGATATCTGAGAATTCATACATGTTCGGCTTAAGAATCACCATAAGCAGGTCGCCGTTCTCCCTCACAATAGAGGCTCCTGTATTAAGTATCTTCAGGGCTCCTTCTGCTCCATAATATGAAGCGATCCTATCAACTCCAACTATATGTAGGATAGGCTGCCCTGTCTTCATCTTAATACTGCATGAAGTCTTAGCGTATTTCTGGAAATCTTCCCGGAGGCTACGTCCCTCAAGTCTAACCACATGTTTTAGACGCGTTTGAGAGAGACCCTCCAGAATGCATAGCTGCACTAGATTACCTATCACATTCTCGGGAAAATCAGCCATCTTAATCCTGCTCTAACTATGTCATAGCTGATGCCTGATGATGGTAGAATTATGACACCTCTATTCTTTGCAAGAAAGTTCCAAGCTGTCGGTGCGAGTATCAAATGATATTGCATATTCGATATGTCTCTGCCTATTTCAAGTAGGACGGTTGAGCCTTTAGGGTATCCTCCATCAAGCAACCCATCTAGGTCGGCTGAGCCGGTTGAGAACTTATCCGGGCCATCCTCGATCGGTTTGAATCTTCTGGTTTCAGTCGGCGTTCTAGATTTGAAGGGCGGGAAGACTCTGAAGCCTCCCTTGAGCGTGAAGGCTAATCGATCCTCTGTTATCTCTTTTCCCCGCATCTTCTTGATAAGTAGGTCCCTGAATAATCGTTCATCCTGTTCGATGGCTCTCAGAAGTATTATTCCATCGGCTACGAATTCTTCCATTCCGCTTCCAATATGCTCCGTTTCGTAGGGAATTTCATCGATCAGTATCGTTGTGCATCCGACTTGCCGCATAATTCTGCTTAAAACGGTGTGGATGAAGATTCTCGCGTCAAATTCCCTCTTGAACGCTTGGCTCATGGCTGAGAACGAGTCTATTACGAGTCTCTTAGCCTTGAGCCGCTTTATCTCTTTAAGGATTATGTCGAGGATCGCCGAGATAGCGGCTTCTCTAACAGTTAAAAAGTCTAAGTAGCGGAACTTGCCTTCACTCTCCAGCTTTTCAAAGTCAAAGCCGAACTGCTTCATATTATTTATGAAGCTTTCTCTGCTCTCGGCAAAGCTGACGTAGACTCCATTCTCGCCGTACTCGGTTGCCCCGCGGTAAATGAACTGAGCGGAGAAGATAGTTTTTCCAGTTCCGGGATTTCCAGCGACTATTATAAGGCTATTTCTGGGAAATCCCCCGCCCAAAACGCTATCAAGCCCCTCAATCCCCGTAGGAACAGAATTATCCGTCAAAGAATCCCTCCAAAACTATTATGATGAAAGTTATATGTTCTATAAAAATGAAAAGGCTGTTAATTTAAAATATGATCTTAAAAATAATTTAAAAAATATTGGCGCCAATATACTCAGCAGAAGCTCGGCATGACTTCTTCTGTAAACCTCTTTAGAAATACATGGATCTTTTTCAGCGGCACATAGTCAACCGTGAAGTCCAGAAGGATAAGGCCGAAGCCTCTCTCTGAGAGAGCCTCAACACTTCTCAGCCACTCAGCACTTTCTGTCCCCGTGCCTTTCGGGTAAGAGATTGAAGGAGCGATTATTGGGAGATCCGCTCTTCCAAGCCTCTCAGCGGCTTTTCTGAGACGTCTCTGAATATCTTCGAGCTTCTCCATCTCCATATTCACAGGTGGAAACAAGCCTTCTCCATACTTGACGGTAGCCTCTACTATCGCATCTGAGTAGCCTCCGAACCATATGGGTGGATGAGGTTTCTGAACTGGTTTAGGCCAGAATGGAGCATCACTAACTTGGTAATATTTCCCCTTAAAGGTTGTTCTGTTCTGGGTCCAGAGACGTAATATGATCTCCAAACCCTCAAGCATCTTCTCTATGCGCTCCCTGTGGCTTCCCCAGCCTACACCATAAGATATTGCCTCCCATTTATACCATCCTGCCCCCACGCCAAGCAATGTTCTCCCATGAGAGATTATATCGGCCGTAGCCACCATCTTCGCAAGCCTAGGCGGAACATAGAATGGTACAGGTGAAACACGGGTCCCCAATCTTATCCTCTCAGTCTTCACAGCCGCCGCCGTAAGAACAATCCAAGCATCAAGCTTGTTCGGCCTATCAGGATCCCAGCCAAGATTACTATAGGTTTCAGATGGAAGAAAAAAGTGATCTCCAACCGTTAAGCAGTCAAATCCAAGCTTATCCGCTAAAACCGTAGTCTCCAGAAAAGCCTCGTAGCCGTACGGTCCATGTATTGGGAAATGAACTCCAAACATATGCTCCATTCCCATTCACCCCACAACGCATAATCCTCTGCAATCAGAGCCTAATAAATCCAATCCAACAATCCTTCGATTATATTTATAAGGCGAGATGCAATAAAGAGATAATCGAAAGATCATCTCTAGGAAACGGCAAAAACGGACGCAAAAGAAAAAACAACCAAAAATGCATATCGGTTTCAACAGGAAAAATCCCAAAAAGGGAATTGAAAGCGGATGAGATTGAGTTTCACCTCGGTAAATATGGGCTTCTCGTTTCAAAACAGAAAATCCCAAAAAAGGGAATTGCTACCAAAATCTAATCTCTATGATTCTTGAACTTTCCTCTTTATGTCAGGATTCTTCCTTCCTTTGTGATCTGAGTAAGTATTCTTTTTCCCTCCTTTCTTAGTTCCACCAAGCCGTCCTTCAGCATCTCCCTAAGGTTTCTTGAGAGAGTTGGAAGGCTTAGACCCGTTCTCTCCGCCAGCTCCTTCAGAATTCTCACAACCGCGTAGATGGAAACATCATTTTTGCTATGCATCAATTTAGCAGTATAAATTCGCAGTGGATCTAGAGTCGTGATGAGTCTTAGAGACTAAATGTTTTGCTATTAAAACCGAGAGTTAATCCAAGGTTTCTATGCATCCCTATTGGGTCTGAAATGCTTAATGTGATGAATA
>JAGGZB010000035.1 GCA_021162225.1 Candidatus Bathyarchaeota archaeon
GGTTGTTCTCAAGGAAAGATATATATTGCTTTGAAATCGTTTCATAACCGATGTGTGAAATTTGTGAAAGTATTAGAGAAGCTCTTAGACGCCTGACTTACTGCGAGTTTCTTTTAGCCGAACTAAAGGCCGAACTTAAACGGAAGAAAATTTGACTAGTCAAATTTTTTCTCAACGCCATTTAAACTCGGAGCTAATATATTGTTCCATTTTTTCTGCTAGTTGTTTAGCTCTTCTTCTTTCTTCCTTCTCTCGTTCTAACGCCCTAAAGAATGCTTCTTTATCTAAGATCTCATTAACTATGGCCTTCTCAATTAAGCGCCGAAGCTCTAGGGGGTCTAATGCATCCAACTCATAGGCAGCCTCACCATGTTCTTTTCTATACCTTTTAGAACGAGAATCACGTTTTTTAGATGCAAGTGGGTTACGTAACAAGTTATATTCTTTAACTTGTTCTTCTGTAAGGGCTACTTTCTTTATGCGAATAGCTTTCGCTTCTTCACCGGCTTTGGCTAACCAAGAAATTCCGACGTAATGTTGAGTTCTGTCTTCGATATCTCTTACGATGTCCTCTCCGCTAGGATCAAGATCAGATAGTATTAGAATAACGAAACGCTTTGAAGAATCAAATTCTTCGAGAATGATGTCTTCCCAAAGAGTAGTGAAGCTGGAATACCCCCGAGTTATTACAAGTGGAACACGATATCTCGTTGTTATGCTTTTAACAAATTCTGCTAATGCATCTTTCTCTAAACATACTACCACTTTTTGGGGCTGATTCTCCCAAATTCTTCGTGTATAATCTTCTCCGTTTATGGATGAAATCTTAGAAAAAATATAATCTTCAGGCGAATCATATCCGTAATCTCCTCCTAGCTTATATCTAACCCGATCCGCAAAACAATTCGGAGGTAAAGCATGAAAGATGATGTCTTCATCTATTTCTATCCCTAATCTCTGACGCCTAAAGATTAATTCAATACCATCTTCACGCCATCTGGTCGTTTTATCTGATAGCTGATTGTAATCGGAGCGAGTGTTCTTCAAGATTCCCATTGAGACTAGTTGATAAAATACCTGTCTTAAGGTTGGTCTGAAACCATATTTTTTATAAGTGGCGAGCAATTCCCAGATCTTTGGTAAGACGACTCTAGGCCACCAATTGCGTCCTCTATACGGACGCTTCCTCTCTTTTTGTTTAGCCATGTTCTTCACCTTTCCTCTTCAACCTCCCCTATTTTTTATTTTTAGGCCATTCTCCTTTTTCCACCATCCGAATGATTTTCTCATATGGAATTTTCCAAGTCATGACTGATAGTTTGAATAATTGTCTTTGCTCTTCATTCATAACTGCGGCTAATAGATGCTTTCTTAACTCCTCTCTTTCTTCCTGAGGTTTCTGTGATAACCAATGGAAGATCCACCAAGCTATATCCATGAGCGACTTATTTCGCCGAAACAAATCTTCCACATATTTAGAAGATTTCGCCATCAACATTCTCTTCAAAACTCGACACCACTTCAAGATCGTGAATGACTTAAGCTCCTCGATCAATTCCTCTGGATCATCTGAATACTCAATGAATTTACCTAACTTTCTCGCATGGATGAATTCTCTCCAGTGGTCATTATAGAGGTCTAAGATCAAGGAAAACTTCAATCTCCCCTCCTCGGAAATTTCATAGATCGACAATTTATGGGCCGGATCTTTATGGTGGCGTAACCATCCAAGTTGAACGGCCTTCTTCAAGTATTGATGAATTGTTTTAGGATTCTGGAATCTAAGAGCCTTACAGATCTCGCAGGCCTGAATATCCTTCTTAATCCAGCTCTCCCTAGCCCTCCCCCCAAATCTCTGGATATGATGGAGTAACTCAGCCAGCCTCCTAGCCTCTAAATTCTTAATTCTGGGGCTTGACCTCCTCATTTTCCCAGAAATTTTAGTTACCAAGTAACTTATAAAGGATAACTCCTATCTTCTAGCCATGAGTGGAAAAGTCTTAATACGCAAAGTTGTGCAACTCGGCCCAAGTCGATACATAGCTCTACCCAAAGACTTTCCATCGGTAACTCATGTGAAAGTCGAGAAAACCAATCATTCCGTGATTGTCAAGCCAGTTTTGATCAAGGAGGTGGTCGGCTAGATGGTCAGCTTTAATGAGCTTCAACGCCGAATCCGAGCTCTCGAACAGGCGATAGCCGAACGTGAGAAGAAGCTTAACGCTCTCAGGCGGACCTATGAGAGCAATGGAACCCCTTCTGCTTATACCGAGTCGATCTTGGTGGAAAATGAGCTTAAGGTTTTGAGAAAAGAGCTTGAGAAGAAGCGGGCTGAAGCCGAGGAGCTTAAACAAGAGCTTAGCCGCAAGCTTCCAGAACTCGAGAAAAATTATCTTTCCAAGATTCCAGAACAGCAGAAGCTCTTTAAACGAGTTGAAGAGAAGGTAAAAGAGCTTCTAGAGCTCATCGAAAAACTTTCTAGAAATATCGAAGAAGTCCAGCGGACATTCATTCCATATTCCAATGTTTGCGACCAACTTGGGGTGCCGAGAAAGAGTCTGCATTTAAGAGATATACCTGCTTCTCTTCGGCAAGCCCAGCGAAGGCTTCGTCTCTTTTTAGAAACCTATGGAGGGAGAAATTGAATGAGTAAGCTGAGACAGTTTGAGGATCGGATAGAGGATTGGGTGATTAAAGATTTGCTGAAGTTAGCTAATGACACCTTACAGAAAATAAAGGAGATTAACGAGAGAAAAAGTGAAGGAAAAAGCAATCCACTAGGCCTTCTCAGCTACACGATGTTACTATCTAACATGATTCAAACCATGGCCCTCGA
>JAGGZB010000010.1 GCA_021162225.1 Candidatus Bathyarchaeota archaeon
AAATAAGTCTTACCCCAACTTTCTCTCGGATATAATCTCCCTAGGAGCCGAGGTTATTGAACGGTAACTCAATAGGGAAAGCCTTAGTTCTAACATGCTTTGGAGAAAGCCACGGGGCATGTGTAGGGGCGGTTATAGATGGATGCCCAGCTGGGCTTCCGCTGACCGAGCGTGACATACAAGCTGAGGTTGATAAGAGGAGACCGGGCTTCACACTCTTGAGCACTAAGAGGAGGGAGGAAGATAAAGTTGAGATTCTGTCCGGAGTTTACCGCGGATACACGACCGGCGCGTCGATCTGCATGATTGTAAGGAACGTGGATGTTAAATCAGAGAAGTATGAGGAGATAAGGTATAAGCCTCGTCCTGGACATGCAGATTACACCGCATACGTTAAGTATGGTGGATATAACGATTACCGCGGCGGGGGAAGATTCTCCGGACGCATTACGGTAGCCTACGTCATGGCTGGCGCGATTGCAAAGAAGCTGCTGAGTACGATCAATGTTGAGGTTTTAGCGCATACCGTACAGATTGGAAAGGTTAAGATCCGCCGTGCTCCCTCATATGAGGAGATACGCAAGAATACTTATCAAAGCCCTGTTAGATGCGCAGATCCGGAGACCGCCCGTCTGATGGAGAAGGAGATACTTGAAGCATCTAGAGAGGGAGACAGCGTCGGAGGCATAATTGAGGCTGTGGCATTAAACCTTCCAGCCGGGCTTGGAGAGCCGATCTTCGACTCCTTAGACGCTGACATAGCAAGGATGATGTTCAACATACCTGCAGTTAAAGGCGTGGAGTTCGGAGCCGGATTCCAAGCAGCCTCTATGAGGGGATCTGAGAATAATGACCAATACGTCATCAGAGATGGGAGGATCATAACGTTAACAAATAACTCCGGAGGGGTTCTAGGAGGAATCTCAAACGGCATGCCGCTCATAGTCCGCGTGGCCTTTAAGCCCACACCCTCAATCTCAAAGAGGCAGAGAACAGTAGATCTAAAGACGATGAAAGAGGTCGAAGTGGAGGTTGCTGGAAGGCATGATCCATGCATTGTTCCAAGGGCTGTACCAGTAGTAGAGGCCTGCTTAGCCTTCGTCTTAGCTGATCACGCTGTCAGATCGCAGAGGATACCGCGCGTCCTAAAGAAAGGATAGATCGGCCACGCGGCTCATGCTCTTTTTGAGAGTGAAAGAGATGGCGGATCCCTTAGGAGTGATCGCCGACGACTTCACGGGAGCATGCGACGTCGCTGTTCAGTTTAGGAAACGTGGACTGGAAACCGTCATCCTGGCTAGAACCGATCTCCTAGAGAATATTCAAGAGTCCTTCGACATAATAGTGGTTGACACTGAAACTAGAAATCTAACACCCAAAGAAGCATACGAAAAAGTTAGGAATGTAGTTAAGGCCTTCACCAAGAACCGAACTAAACTTGTGTATAAGAAGATAGACTCAACTCTGAGGGGAAATGTGGGAGCTGAAATTCAAGCAATCATAGATGAAACTGGCATTAATGGGATAATTGTATCCCCCGCTTTCCCAAAGCAGCAGAGAATCGTTATTGACGGACGACTTCTCATTAACGGCGTGCCTATTGAAAAGACAGAGTACTCCCGAGATTCACCGGCCTTGACGTGCGGTTCCCGAGTAGCCGCGGTGATCGAGAAACAACTCAAGATGAAGGTAGGTGAAATACATCTCTCTTATGTCAGAAAAGGCGTTGATTCCCTTGTCGACGCTATTCAGAAGCAGATAGATATGGGTAGAAAAGTGATGGTGGCTGACGCCGAGTTAGATAGCGACCTAAAAATGATCTCTGAGGCCTCAGCATCTTTAGGCCTTTTACCATGCGGTTCCGCCGGCCTAGCCGGGGCCGTTGCTTCACACTTCGCAGCTCCGTCAAGGATCATAGTGGTCTCCGGAAGCGTGAATAACGTGTCTCTTAAACAAATAGAAACCGCCGCTAAGGAACTTGATGTCAAGATTGTTGAACCTTCGCTTTCAGGAATTCTGAAGAGTCAAGAAAGAGTCGATGAGGAGGTTGGAATGCTAGTTGAGGAAGCGGAGAAGGCTCTTGCGGAGGGAAAAGACGTAATATTCAGGCTTGCTAGCTCCGAAGAGATAATCCTTAAGATTAGGCGTGAGGGGAGAAAGTTGGGGATGGGCAAGATGCAAGTTGCCGACTTGATCCTATCCATACTCAGCAGAGCCGCCAAGACCGTTCTTGACAGGCATAAGATTAGCGGATTAGTCCTAGTGGGAGGCGATACAGCGGTCAGGGTCATGAAAGAACTAGGCGTCGAAGCTGTTAGGAGCGATAGTGAGCTTTTACCCGGAGTTCCCATCAGTAGAATTATAGGAGGCACATTAAGCGGGATGCGCATAGTCACCAAAGCTGGAGGATTCGGGAATCCCTACACGCTTGTGAAGATCATAAAGTCCTTAAAGGAAAGCTCGTAAAAGAGCGATGTAAAGGCGTCGTAACGGAAAGATTTTTTGAAGACGCGGAAGGGTCATTCTTAATGACGGCTATTAGCCGGAAACCCTTAAAGAATAAAAATGTTTTAATACTATCCAGCGACTGTTTCGTCACGCCGCCCATAATGTGCCCTGGCTTCATAATATTCCCTAGCCTTTTTTACGGCGCGTTCCGGAATCTCGAGAATTTTCAGCTTCCTACCTGTTAGCTCGGAATATTTACTAAAATACTTCTTAACTTTCTCAACGTCTCCCTCATATATGGCGAGACCGCCAGCTATTCTATAGTTAACAGCCGCACTGAGAGTATCCCCCTTTCTCATATGTTCCTCAGCCTCCTCAGCCGCCCTATCAGACGTCATTTCTATACTCTCAGGAGATAGAAACATCGTGTCGAATAGAGCCTCATAGACTTCGGGATCATCTGAACATATCTTCTTCAAGTCCAATTCTTCACTGCTACTCGAAGTCTTCTCTTCGGAGAAGTCTTCCTTCCTCTTCCTCCTAAATAAGCCGAAAAACTTCATATGACAGCCTCCTTTAAGAAAAAACGAAGATATACGTTAAAATTTTTCGTCAATTCATAGATCCGGTAAAGCGTTAAACAAGCATGCTTAAATCGCGTAGGGAGGACTTACATAGCGCTAAAAGATTTAACGCTCGTAGCGTTCCTATTTACTCGTTGAAGAGACATGATCCTTAAGATTCCCAAACCAGTCTCAGGAGGCATATTTCTAACATACAAATGCAATAGTCGATGTAGACATTGCATGTATGCATGCTCCCCTAAGCTGGAAGCCGACTGGTTAAGTCTCGCCGATGCTGAGAAGGTGCTCCGCAGTCTTTCAGAGATTCTTAAGGAGAAATATCCTAACGGA
>JAGGZB010000080.1 GCA_021162225.1 Candidatus Bathyarchaeota archaeon
GGCGAAATCTTTTGCAGCGGCGGAGGCCACGACCCTGAAGGCTTGAGCAAGTAATCCTACGTCTTGACCCGCCTCTTTCGATAGAGCCGCGAGTTCAACTGATTTTCTTTCAAATTCCATGAAGGCGTCTATTGATTCTCTTACGTAATCCGTGATCCGATTGAAGATGTCAAAGCCGATCATAGCGCCTAAGAAACCTGTAGCAATCTTTCCAACTTCTGAAAGCTTACGGCTAAGAGAAGAAGTCGTCTTCTGCATTTCCTTCATTGCTCCAGCCGCTTTCTTTACAGCTCCACTTATTTGCTCCTGAGCCTTAAGCAGGATCGTGACTGTGTAGGTGCCTAGCTCAGGCAATATATCTCACCTCTTGCCTCTTTTTCACCTTCTCCATGAGTTGAGACACGAGCGCCTGAGTCATATCAATCCCTTCTTGGAGAGCAAGCCCTTGAATCATACTGCAGAATAATAGGATGAGGCCGAGGAAACCGAGAGGATTATCTAATTCTCCACCTTTTTCCTTTGAAAGGTTCTTTATCCGATTTAGAGTGTTATGAGCTAATCGCATCAAATCTCTAAGAGTTTGATCTCTAGTCTCCTCGTCAAATTGTGTCTTACTCATTTTTCTCCCTCCTTTTTCTAAGAGCTTCAAGCTCTTTCCATGTCAAGATTAAGGGAGTGTTTCGAGCACGATAAGCATCGCCTTTAGTCGATTCCATCCAACGCCTATCAGCCATGCGTTCTCTCCTCCATCTACTCTTTAGCTTTTTAGAGATGCTAGCTCTTCTTCAAGCTGCTTCTTTTTGTCGGCAAGCTTCTCCTCAGCCCGATCGAGAAACTCAATATGTCGTTTTATGCTGCTCACATCATAGTTAGGCATAGGGACTTGCCAAGGCCAAGGCAAATCATATAATCGAATGGGTAGCTCTGAAATATTTCCCAACCCATAGAATTCTCTAAAGAGGTCGAATTCCTTCTCGAACTCCTCTTTCAGTTCTATGGCCTCATTCTGCAAAGCTTCGAGCTTTTCCTTCCAAGCTAAGATTTTTCTGAGAAAGGCTTGGATCTTAGTTTTCTCGCTTTTTAGACGATTATGCAATTTGCTCAACGTTTTTACATCTTCTCGAATCGCGTTTGGAAGCTCTCGCTCTGTCTTTGAGATCGCTTCCTCTAGAACTTGGAGCTGGGCTTTCTTATTGAGCCAACTATTTAGAAGGGGCTCAGGTGGAGTCTGGCCTCGAGAGACCAGAGACCTGTATTCTTTGTCAAGAGCCTCGACCTGCTTTTGAACATCAGCCCGCTTCTTCCTCAAGATATCCAGGCTCTTCCTCACAGCCTCAGACTTGAACATCTAGCAGCTCACCTCCTTTAGCTTATCAGCTGGGGTTAGGAGATAGCCGCCGTCGCTAGGTTTTATCAAGAAGTATTCTCCTGGCCTTGCTCCTGGGAGGCAGATTACCACGGATTTATTTAGCCGAAAGGTCTTACGAACCTGGATTGGGGGAATTTCCTGACTCATACCATATAAGGTTTTCTGGATATTTAAATCTCTGAGACTATATCTATATTAAGCAGGCATATATTAACATCAAAGTGATGAAAAATGCCTCACAAGTATGAGAAAAGGCTCACGATAACGATTTCCCAGTCTCTTTACGAAGAGCTGGCCAGAATAGCCGAAGAAGAAGAAAGATCCATCGCCTCTTTGGTCCGCCTAGCCTTAAAAGAGTATTTAAAAGCGAGAAAGGGGGTGATGGAGAATTCGGACTAGTCCGAAAGTGGGAGGAAGGCATATATGAGGTATGATTGGGATAGAATACTCCCGAGAGTGAAGGAGCTTTTACACCAATATAGAGAGCGGGGTTTTAAACTTACTATTAGGCAGATCTTCTATCGACTTGTTTCTGAGAGGCTCTTACCAAATCATATAAGGGCTTACAAAGCATTAGATGACAAACTTACGAAGCTACGTGAAAAGGGGTTAGAGGAGCTTGGTTTGAGAATTGGTAGAAAGGAAGAATGTACCGAAGATGTAGAGGATGGAATTCATCCTGGTGCCTTTAGAGACACTAGTAGGCGGGTTATCGGAGGAGATATCGGATTCTCTTCACTACAGGAATACTTCGACCAAGTTCTACGCTATTTAGAGGTCGCTTATACTCGTAAGAGATGGGAAAATCAGCCAAAACAAGTAATAATATGGCTTGAGAAAGAGGCTCTCGCCGGAGTGCTGGAAGACATTGCGAAGAAATATAGAGTTAAACTTATTCCGAGCCGAGGTTATCCAAGTTTCACATATGTTTTCAAACACCTAGTTCAAACGATAGATCTCAACAAGCCATTAGTGGTGTTACTTCTAACAGATTTTGATCCTAGTGGTCAAGACATGGTGCGGGATCTAAAAAAACGTGTTTTGAGATATGTTTACGACTACTATAGTTATTTAATGGATAAAGAGGATTATGATGGCGCAATCAAAGTTGATTATCATATTGAAATCAACGAAGACGGATACTATTGGAGAGAATATGAATATGAGGGGATCGAGATTAAAAAGGTGGCATTAACAAAAGATCAAGTCATAAAATATAATCTTCCACCACTTCCTGCCAAGAAGGGTGATCCACGTTATGAATGGTTTAAAAGGAATTATGGTGATAAGGCAACAGAGTTAGATGCATTGCCCCCTGAGGTTCTAAGGCAATTAGTCGAGGATGCTATTATCGAGAACATTGACGTCGATGCATGGGAGGAAGTTCAGCATAAGGAAAAAGGAGAGAAGGAGAGAATAAAGGAGATCATTCAAAAGCTAAGAGAAACGCTTGAATCTGAGCTGTCTTAAACTGAGGAAGAGTGTTTTATCAAAAATGGAGAAAGGCAAAAATATGTTTCAAAACTTAACCGAAGATAGGGCTGGTGAGGCCCTAAAGGTGGATCAATGATGAAACCAGGCTAGGCTGATGGGTGACGAACGGCTTAGCAGCCGAGACCCCACCGGGGAAGCCCCACCAGCCCAATCCTAATAATGATCTTATGGCCATATAAGCTTTTTCAGGTTTCACGGAGAAATTTACTCAAGTTTTCTTCGGGGTTTCTGCTTTAAAAGCTCAGCTTTTAGTTCGGCTAAAAGAAACTCGCAGTAAGTCAGGCGTCTAAGAGCTTCTCTAATACTTTCACAAATTTCACACATCGGTTATGAAACGATTTCAAAGCAATATATATCTTTCCTTGAGAACAACC
>JAGGZB010000189.1 GCA_021162225.1 Candidatus Bathyarchaeota archaeon
AGCTGGAGAAGAAGACTATCCGCATCTTCTCAAGGTTCGAGAATAGGCTGGAGGCAGCGAAGGCTCAAGAATCCAGATATAAGCTTGAAGCCTTCACAAGAATATATGAGGCTCTATCAGAGGCTTCGCTGAGGTTCCCAGAGGTTCCCTCATTTCTCTACATGAACCACCTAAGTGAGAATTCAATCTTTAAGGATTCTCTAGAGGTTCCCCGCGAAGATGAGCTGTTAAGCATCGTAAATGAGGAGCTGCGGAGACTAGGGATGAAGATAAACGTTAACTATGAATCTCTGAAGAACGAGGCTTCACAGAATTATTGGGATTGGATGAGGAAGAATAGGTCGATGCAGAAGATCCTCGCCAGATATAGGGAGGTCGGGCGTAGCACCCGATTCAAAGACTTCGTCTTTCCAGAATACGACTATGCAGAGTTTCTCAGGAGGAGAGCAGTTCATTCAAAGACTATTAGGCGGATAACCAATAGGCTTGCACTCTATTATAACATCGCAGGAGAGGACTTCAGAAGAGAGAGCGGAATCATCGATCTCCAAGAGGCCATACAAGTGATCGCCAGCCAGCAGCAGCGAAGCGATATATTCTTAGAGGATACCCTCAGATACAGGGTGCAGTCTTGGGGCATACTCGTCGACGTCAGCCTAAGCCTGAAAAGCTTCGCGGGAGAAGTGAAAGATATAATCCTGTGCCTAACCGAGGTTTCTAGGAAGCTCTTCCAAGACAATAAGTCGCTGGGGGTCTTCGCATTCGATGATAAATTCTACATCATAAAGGACTTCACAGAGAATCATAACCGAACAGTCTGCGCGAGGATAGGTGGAATAAAGCATAGCGGGGTGACCTATCTGGCGGATGGGGTTAGAGTTGCTGTGGAGTCGCTGAAGAGAAGGTACGAAGAGAGCAAGATTCTGATAGTGGTTTCCGACGGATATCCATCCGGATACAAAGGCGCATTCGAGGATGCCAAGGAGGCAATTCGTTCTGCTCTTAGATCCGGAATTCACATTATAGGCATAGGAATAGATAGCGAGAGAGTGAAGGAGTACTTTCCAGTTCACTGCATAGTCAGGACACCTTACGAATTGATGAAGAAGTTCGTCGACACGTTCTTCAGCTACTCATTCATGATGTGAGATCTTCACCTGAACCTTCAGAAGTCTCCTCTATTTCCTCTTCTTCATCTCTGCTTGATTCTTCTTCCTCTTTCTCCTCAGCATCCTCATCCTCTGACGGCGTCATAGAGGTTGAGAGGAAAAGCTCCAGCCTATACTTCTGACCAGAGCTCTCCGCCTTCTGCACATATATTCTCTCTGGAACGCCGTCGACTAGATAGACGAGAAATGACAAGCCGTGTCCAAAACCGGTCTTCTGAAGCTCCTCAATCAGCGTCTTAACTTCTTTCATTCTATTCATAACCTTCTCAGCATTCTCGGTTAGCTCGAAGAGCATCTCCGCCTTCCCCTGCTTGTCAGCCGAGAACATTAATCCCTTATAGTCAAACCATTCCCCGGAAGACGCGGCTCTCTCTTTCCTTCCCTTCTTCTCTTTCCCTCCGCCTTTTCCTCCTCGAGCCAGCCCCTTCTCCCGTAGAATCTTCTCAACTTCATCCGAGGATAAGCCCTCTTCTCGGAGGAGGGAGCCTAGCTTATCACTATATTCCTTATATAAACTCTCATACCAGGCTATTTCTCTTTCTAAAAACTCGTTAAGATCGTTTAGGGAGAGAAACTCCCGAATCTCGAATGGTGAGATCTTAATCATTTCCGGTTTCCAGTCTATTGGACTCTCCTGATTCTAGAGTGAGGAGTCATCGGCGGATGAAGATCTCCTTAGCCTTATCCTCCTTAAATTCTCCTATTGAATCTTTTTCGCTGTGCGTAAAGGGCTTCTGAATATTGCTGAGCTCCTCTTTAACAACTTCTAAGAAGCCTAGCCTAACACTGACCTTTCTCAGATACGCGCTTACCTCCTCTCGAAGTTTAGGTATGAGCGCCCAGACAACTGCAAGTATAGTCTCCGGCGGATACTTACTCAGCGACCTAGACTCCACAGAGTTATCTTTATCGATCAATATGAGATGGCATTCAGGGTTAAGTATCACTTCCTTATACTTCTTCATGGAAGGCACGGCATCTCCTGGAATGCTCACTGAAAGATTAAGCTTTGAGAGAATCCTCTCGAGGTATCTGCACACCTCCCTTACGGCGTTCTCCTCAGCTGCGAGATGCTCACTCAGCTGCCTAGCATCTTCCGTTATAACTCTCATCAAGCTGCTGAGCTTGGTCTCTAGCTCCCTAATCTCCTCCTCGGAGGCCTCCCCGCCCATGATGAACGGTAAAGGGGTGAAGCCCTTCTCCTCACTCTTCTCGGACATGGAATCCACCAGCATCAATGACGTTTCTGATACAGTTTTGAAGTCCATAATAGTTTTTGTATGTCTATGCCGGAGACAAACAGTCTTTTTAATTCCTTCGGAGGCTAGAAATGCTAAATACGAGCTCTCCTTCACCTTCCAATAATTTCTCCAAAAATCTTCCCCGATTATTTTTCATCAAAAGGCTACTTTTCTAACCCCACACAGGGTTTATTATCGCCGAATCGAAAATGAAGCTTATCTTTCATCCCTGCTTTCCCTTATCGCCTTGATCCAAGCGTCCCTTCCAACCCTCCTTATTATTTCGCTAGCCCTCTCAACTTTTCTGCAAATCCGCAGTTTCAATCTTTCCTCAACTTCCCTTTCAAGAGCCTTCTTGATGACTTCAGACGGCCTTATACCAAGCTCCTTAATTATAAATTTTACTACAAAATTGTATTATCATCTCGAGCGCATAAGGTGTAAAAATCCTTTTTGCTTCGTGAATTAATTATGCTGGTTAAGGCGTCGAGATTCTAGTGGCTTACGAAGTCTAAACTGTCTCCTATGCTTAACTTGAGAAAAAGCCGTTAAGATAGATATCGTAGTAGAAGCGGAAGGGCCTATCCTGCATTGTTGGGAAAAACTCTTTTGGAGCAAGGGTCAATTCTCCAGAATTATGCAGAACCGAGATGAGTTCAGCTCCTATCTGATCGAAAAATTCAGCGAAAGTTTGTCGAAATACGGCGAGAGGGAAGAAAAAGCTGTTAACAAAGTTGAATTCAACGAGACGGGAAAAATCAACTCTTTTAGCGTGTGACATTCAAGGTGCAATGGCAAGCAAAGATTACTTCACATTCCGATGGTTTCTTGGCAGGTTTTGGACTGGACTTCATTAATAACCGCTTCCAAGAATCGAAAAAGGAGCCGTCAACGGCACAATCGTAACTATCACCATCCGTTTTCCCTATTCCATAAGCCACTGCCACGCACATGTATGGAGAAAATAAAGTCTAAAAAAGCGTTGTCTTGAATCGATCGAAGTCTATAACATGCATCGTATGGATCTGATACTCGGCGGAATGCTACTCTTAGACAAAAAAGTTACAGCTCTAATGACAAAAGATCTTTCAAAAACCTGAAAAATCTCTAAAAAGAGGTCAACATAAGCAAATTGAAAGATGAGTAGAAACAAAAAATCTGCAAATAATAAATAATGTGGAAGATACATTAACTCAATAACGATTTAAAAAGTTCCGTTACAGAAGAAACCTCTCACTATCGGTATCGAATTAAAACTTGCTGAAAGTTCGCAGGAGTTGAGGAGAGAGATTGATTACCCAAGATAAACTTGAGAGACTCATGAACCTTAACGAGAGAATTAGAACATGCATGAGGTGTGAACTTTGGAAGACGAGAACTCAGGCTATAACTGGAGAGGGAAACCCAAACTCGGCGCTGATGATTATCGCTCAAGCCCCCGGGTATCGTGAGGATGAAGAAGGGAGAA
>JAGGZB010000122.1 GCA_021162225.1 Candidatus Bathyarchaeota archaeon
CCTTCAAATCCGTGATTAAAGCAGGATTGAAGTAGTTACGCATGAAGATGCTTGCGCCTACCCTTCCCTGAAGAAAATCTATCTCTGCAGTTGTCAAGTACCGAGTCATGAAGGTAGCCCAATATTCTCTTATGTCTCCGAATCGTAATGGTAAGCCCTTCTTTGCTATGCGATTATGAAGCAGAGGCCAGCTAACTCTTTCCCCTTCGCTTCCAACTTTGCAGATAAAAGCTTCAGGCATGAAAGTTATTAAGACGCGCTTATGCTTCCGTATGAAAGTCTCTTCAAACCTGAAATGCTCCAATGCTTCAATCTTTGAATTATAATATTCGCTTAATCTATTCGCCTTGTAGAGCTCTCTAATCAGGTTCCATGAGGCAATTGCTTCTTTAACGCGCAAACCGGACATAAAGCAGAAGTCCAAGAAGAGGCTTAGGCTCGGAACCTTCGTTTTAACTTTGCCTGCCCATTCCAAGACAAGCCCGCAATCTCTAGTTTTAGCCATACGCTTCAAAACAAGCATTTCAGGATTAACCTGTCTCCACTTAAGCCCATAATCGGCTACAAGCTTCTTGAACTCTCCATAAATCCCCAGATACTTGCTGAGGTTGCTGAGCGCGCAAAGAACATGATTACGCTTAGA
Organism: Candidatus Bathyarchaeota archaeon; assembly: GCA_021162225.1. GTDB lineage: Archaea > Thermoproteota > Bathyarchaeia > Bathyarchaeales > DTEX01 > B63. The sequence goes on from JAGGZB010000122.1 coordinate 644, forward strand.
TTCGCTGAGATTGTTAAGAACCGAAAAATCCCTCTTGAAGAGGTAGCGATGATACTTCTTCGCGTAACGCATTAAATCCTTAGAATATTCTGGTGAACACTTTTTCTTCAAATATTCATGGAAAGAGCTCCATTTTATGGCTCTTTTCCGAAAAGAAGGACGAATTAAAAGCCCGGTGCTCTGTCCTGGCTGAGCTACGGGCCCCTTCATTCAGAAAAGAAGTTGCATCAAGAAATTTAGAGCTTTCGGTTTTAACCTAAAGAGTAATATGCAACCTTCACTGATTAGACTCGAAATATCTCTCTTTATAAAGAATTTTTCTGCAACGCAGAACATTAAAAGTTTTAGATGCTCTCATCCACTTAAATTATCGTGGAGATTTACGTTATTTTAAGGTGATAATTGATACATCTTTGACGGAGGATTTACGGGTTTGATTAAGAAGTCTTTGGAAAATTTAACTTCCGCTAGGGCTTCCGGACCAGCTCCATCCTTCTCCGCATTCGATGTGGTTAAAGTTCTGAGAGCCATAGCGGAGGAAGGTGCCATTGGGCGTGGAAAGATATCTGAAAAGTCTGGGCTAGGAGAGGGCGCCGTGAGGACTCTTCTAAGAAGACTTTCCAAGGCAGGTTTAGTTTCAACTTCGAGAAGCGGATGCTCACTTACAACTAAGGGAGAGAATCTTTGGAGAAAGATTAGTGAGATCATCCCGCATCTTTCTGAAATAGATAAGAGTGAACTAACTTTCGCTGAGCATAATTTTGTAGTACAGGTTCGAGGAGTAGGAAAGAAGGTTAGAAAAGGCTTGGAGCAACGCGATGCCGCTGTGAGAGCGGGAGCGAAAGGAGCAGTCACAATGGTTTATAGGAACAAAAAGCTCGCATTGCCGGGACTCACCGATGACATATCTCATTCTTTCCCGAAAGCTTACAGGCAGATAATGAGTCTCATGAATTTAAAGGAGAACGACGTCGTGATAATTGCTTGTGCAGATACAATTGAGAACGCTGAATACGGCGCCTTAGCCGCGGCATGGACGTTGATTTAACGCTAATATGTAATCTTCTCCCCTCCCTTGAATATCCTCTCCAACATAGCGTTCAACTCTATTAATCCCTCATTAGTTTTCGAAGATACTGGTATTAAGGGAAAACTTAGATCTAAGAGCTGTATAGCCCTGCTTATATTTCGACTGAGCAAGCGACTGGTTCCCCTCAGCCGTTCATCAATCGCTGACTCTAAAGCTTCGGGACTCTCAGACCACTCCATCAATACGTTCAGATCCTTCTCTGAAAGCAAGTCGCATTTTGAAAGAACATGTATTTGAGGAAGTAAGAAGCGAATGTGAACAGCAGCTGAGAGGAACATGTTTGAAACGTAATTCAGCGGGTTATATGAGAAGACCGAGTCGAAAAGATAAATTATAGCTTTGGGATCATCGCTTAACGCATGGACAAGGAACGGTCCGCTTGCTCTGAAAGCGAATAGCTCCATCTGCCCCGGTGTGTCGGCGATTAATATATCCGGATTTAAATCCTCAATCTCTTCTTTTAAGTGCTCAATCTCATTCACAATGAGGTCGGCCGCCATTATCAAGGCTCCATTCGGCCCTAAACCATACTCTTCCATAACTCCATCAACAGTCACATAATCGCGGATATCGATATCAGGGGTGTATGGCAAGCTTACCACACCTGGATCAAGATTTAATATAGCAACTTTCTGCTTCTCTTGTCTCATCTTCTCGACCAAAGCTGATGTCAAGAAGGATTTTCCCGAACCGGCGGTTCCGATGATGAAGGCTATAAACGTCATGTAGGAGTCCTCCAAAAAAAGATCGTTAGGCCTTAGCCTTTAACAGGCTTAATCGTTCCACCCTTCTTTTTGATCATCTCAGATATTTGAACTACTGCCCTTCCTATTCTTTGACGAGCAGTATTCGAATCTTCACAAGTCGTTGAGAAATGAAGCTCCAGATGAGAAGTCTTCTCAGAGGTTTTAGGATGGGACTTTATGTAAACATACGGATTATCATGCATAACAATATCCAGTATCGGGGCAAGCTCGGACTCAGGCAGGTTCTTAACGTCTAAACTAACCTCATAGAAGGTTAAATTTCCCGCTATCTTACGCATCATTGGAACAACGGACTCATCAAATATGCTCTTCATCTCCTCCGGAACCCCGGGAAGCATAACCATTTTAACGCCATCATATTCCAAGAAGACTCCAGGAGCAGTTCCAACAGGATTAGGTAGAGGCTTAGCGCCTTCCGGTAATCTTGCCATCTTTACTCTATGCGGCGTCATCTCATACCCTCTTATCCTTCCCTCCGCAACATATCTCTCGTACTTAGCCCTTATCATCTCTAGGGCTTCTTTATTCTCTTGAAGCTTTAATCCAAGTCCAAGAGCTACTCCCTCCAAGGTCTTATCGTCAAATGTTGGTCCCAAACCGCCAGTTATGATGATAAAACATGGCTTCCGATTTATGGACTCCTTAATGGCTGAGGATATCTCTTCCAAGTCGTCGCCAACGACTATTATTCTCCGCACCTTTAACCCTAAGCTCGTTATCCTCTTAGCAAGCCAATGAGCATTCGTATTGAGAGTCTTTCCTATAAGTAACTCATTTCCAACACATATTATCTCAATATTCCTTTCCCCAGACATAAGAATCGCCACCGAAACATTCTCAAAGACACATCACGAAATCTCACATAATCATCTTATCGTCTCTTATATTGAATTCTTCAACTTAAAAGCTATGATTCAACACCTCATAAAAAGGAGAGGAGAGCCAATATAGTATTCCGAGATGAACCTATTGGAACCCATTTATATTTCTCATTGCTTCTTCTTAGAGAGCCACCACTTAAGATACTCCTTATAATATCTCTTCTTCTCGTCTTCAGGCGGAACGCGATCCTTCATCCGCTCACGCATCTCTATTAGCTCTTGAGGAGAAAGCGTCAACCCACAGCTTTCGCACACATACTGCTTCGTAAGACTGATATAACGCATAACACCTCCACATTCAGGGCAGTAAGGCATACCTACCATCCCTAAACCAAGGAGAATAACACCATCAGCTAAGAAATACTTTATGGTTCCTGTAAAAGAACAAAAAATTTTTACGAAGAGAAGACATTCAAAAGCTTGCCGGGGTATGCCCGTTGCCAGGCTTCCCAAAGCCCAACAAGGGGTGGCAGAGCGGAAATGCGCTGGACTCGA
>JAGGZB010000048.1 GCA_021162225.1 Candidatus Bathyarchaeota archaeon
AAAGTCTTCATAGTCTTCATTGATATTTACGTCTTGAATCATGATGGAAACCTCATAGATGCCTCGGCGTTAGCCGCATTAGCTGCGCTCACAAACACCAAAATCTTCAAGTATGAGGTAAAAGATGAAGAAGTAAAGATAAAACCTGGATTTGAAGACTTGCCTCTTGTGAATTATCCAGTGGCGGTGACTCTTGCGGATATTGATGGAAAGCTCATCGTAGATCCATGGCTGGATGAGGAAGAGGTTATGAACGCACGCTTGACAATAAGCTTTGATAAGGATGGAAAAATATGCGCTATGCAAAAGGGCGGAAGCGGAACATTATCTCCGCAACAAATAATTGAGGCCGTTAAAATAGCAAAGGAAAAAAGCGAAGAATTACGAAGTTTGGTGGTGAAGAAGAATGGGTAAAAAAACTAAGAAGATCGGTCCAGCTGGAGGGCTTGGGGCAAGATACGGCGTGAATGTAAGGAGGAGATACATCGAGATCGTAACAAACCTTAGAAAGAAACATCGATGTCCGCAATGCGGCTCAAACGCCGTTCGAAGGGAGAGTGTCGGAATATGGCTTTGCAGAAAATGTGGATTCAAATTCACAGGCGGAGCTTATCAGCCTAGAACAAAGTTAGGGATGACAGCTGAGCGAACCGCAAGAAGCCGATAGATCTTCTAAAAAATTTCTGGTTTTTTGAAATGATCATGATAACCACTTCTCGACGCCCTACAAAATCCATGAGAACGTTATGTAAAGATTTGGTGGCTGTGCTACCCTCTCTAAAAAAGGTAAATAGAGGGAAGATGGGTTTTCGCGCTATGCTAGAGAAGGCAGCTGAAATAGGCGCGGAGAAAGTGATCATCATCGACCGATGGAAGGGTCGTCCAGGAAGGATAAGGCTATTTGAAATAGGAGAAAAAATAATTCAGATTCCCCCGCAAATATATATTCGCGGCGTAAAACTTAGAAGAGAATTCAAAATCAAAGAAGTGGACATTCCACGTACAGTATTTATAGAAGAGTCAAAGAATGAGAATGATGAGATTATAAAGATACGCGAGGCTTTCTCAAAATTCTTTGACCTTCCAAAAGTGAAATTAAATGAGGAAAATGAGACACAGAGCTTCACTCTTATGCGTTTCTCAATGGATCATGAAAATTTAATACGAGTCTCCTTCTACTTGATGCCGAGAAAAATCGAAGTTGGTCCGCGTATTAGAATCTCACATGCCGTGTGGGATATTTGAGAAGCAAGTGTTCAGCTATCATAAAGCTGGAATTCCCGTCGATCAGAGAGGCTCAGATATTTTTTGAAGCCTTGAAGCCAGAAACGATGTCTCCCGCGACGCCGCGCTCTCATGTTCAAATAGAACGGAGAAACTCACTTTTACTTCTTCTATTCGAAGCAAATGATACAACTGCTCTTAGAGCTTCATTGAATTCATACTTAAGCTGGCTTCATCTATTGAAAAGCATTGTAGAGGCTTTAGAGAAAAAGGATAATATAGGCAAAGGAGACTAACTCCCCAGTTTCGCCTATCCCAAAGAATAACATTTATCAATCAAGAAACATGTCCAAAACTTTCAATGCGATATTTAATTAGGAAAGGTAAAAGTAAGGTTTAGTATTCATGTTAAAGTTGAGACTGAGGATGGACAGAAATAGTCGGAGAATAGCTTACAAGCGCATTTACACGCTATTCGCTCTCGCCAGGCAGACAATACATGAAAGACCAGACCTTGCTGAGAGATATGTAGATATTGCTATGAAGATTGCTATGAAAACACGCATTCATTTGCCTAAGGAACTTCGGTTGCTAATTTGTAGGAAATGCAAAAGATTTATCTTCCCCGGGGTTAGTTGTCGAGTTCGTATTCAACCTCGAAGAGAACCACATGTTACAATCACATGTCTGCATTGTGGTCATCATATGAGGATACCTATTAAGGGGAAAAAGAAAAAATGAGAAAAATGGAAAGAAAATCTCGCAGAGATCTTACCACCATAAGGATCGGAAAAAGAGGAATTACATCTTCACTTATAGAAGAGGTATCTAGAAATCTGAAGAAAACAGGAATCGTAAAAGTGAGAATATTAAAAACAGGTTTCAAGGGACACACTACTGAGGAAATAGCCGAAAAAATCGCTGGAGCTACCGGCTCTAATATAGTTAGGATAATCGGGCATACCTTCACGTTACGTAAAAACCAAAAGTAAGAAAAGATAGATATTTATAAGACACTCTGCAGAATACTCAAGGTAAAATCCTTAAATAAGGGAAGAAAGGAAATGCCGACACCATACGATGTTCCAGCATCACTACTAATCGAAAGGTTAGCGAAGTATCTCAAAGATAACGTGGAGGCTATCAAACCTCCAAGCTGGGCTCCATACGTAAAGACTGGAGTATGCAAAGAAAGAGCTCCAGACAATCCAGACTGGTGGTATATACGCTGCGCTTCTATATTGAGAAAGATTTACTTGAAGGGGCCGATAGGCGTACAGCGCCTCAGATCCGAATATGGAGACCGAAAAGACAGAGGCGTTAGACCAGAGCATACAATGAAGGGAAGCGGAGCAATAATTAGAAATGCTCTCCAGCAACTTGAAGCTGCTGGACTTGTGAAGACAATCGATAAAGAAGGAAGGGCGATAACTCCGAAAGGTCAAAAGCTATTAGATGTTCTATCCACAGAAATAAAACGTGAGCTCGAGAAGAAGATCCCCGAACTGAAGATATACTAGCACAGGTGAAAAAGATGAGCGAAGATGCTGAGCTTGAGGCCTTACGGAAAAGGAAGCTTATGGAGCTGCAACGGCAGCTAATTCAGGAACAACAGAAAGCTGAAGCTCAGAGACGACTTGAAATGCAGAAACAAATCTTGATGCGTAGAATACTTACTTCAAAAGCGAGACAAAGACTTGCAAATCTGAGAATGGTCAAACCTGAATTCGCCTCGCAACTTGAAATGCAGTTAATTCAGATGGCCCAGCAAGGAAGAATAAATATTCCTATCACCGACGATCAGCTTAAGGAACTTCTAAGCAAGCTTCAAGGCATCCGACGTGATATTCGGATAAGGAGAGTGTAGAGATTATGGCGAGATATAAACCTACAGCGAAAAAGAGGAGGTTAATATCAGCTAGAGATGATGCTCAACCTGTTCCCGCATGGGTTATCGCAAAAACTAAAGGTAAAGTTAGGATAAACTTGGGGAGACGTCATTGGCGACGAAATAAATTGAAGCCTTGAGGAATAGCATATGAGCAGAGACAAGACTGGTAATATGGATGAATCAGCAGAAGAAAAAGAGGAAGAGAAAATAGTTGAGGAAAGAATATACACTGTTCCTCTTAGCAGAGCGTGGATCGGCCCTCGGAACAAAAGAGCGCCTCGGGCAATACGAATACTTCGGAGATTTGTTCTTCGGCACATGAAAACTGATGAAGAATCCATAAAAATCACGAATGAAGTGAACGAACGCATATGGAGCAGAGGCATAGAGAAACCTCCCCGCAAGATAAGAATCCGCGCAACTAAAAACGATGAAGGAATAGTTACTGTTCACCTCGCGGAAGGGGAGTAGCCTTTGCCAATCTATCGGCTTGACACGTTTGGAAACGCAAGTATAGGCGTTTATATTCGGGCAACTGAGAAATTCATCATAGTTCCTAAGCAAGCCCCACGGACTAAAATCAAAAAGATCAAAGAATGGTTTAAGACCAAAGTTTTGGAGACCAATATTGGAGGATCAATTCTGATAGGGTCTCTTGTCTGCGCAAACTCTAATGGAATAGTTCTTCCAAGATTCGTATGGGATGAGGAGATTCAAGTATTAAAATCTCTTAAGGACGTTAACATTACAGTAATGGATACAAAGCGAACAGCATATGGAAATCTAGTTCTGGCTAACGATTACGGTGCAATAGTAGATCCTAGGCTTAACAGGAGGGACATAAAAGTGATCTCCGACACTCTAGGAGTGGAAGCTGTTCCAGGAGAAATCGCAGGACTACCATATGTGGGGGCACTTACAGTTGCAACTAATAAGGGAGTAATGGCTCATCCCCTCATAAAACAAGAGGAAGAGGAACTATTGAGAGATATATTAAAGGTGCATGTCGGCGTAGGAACAGTAAATTGCGGCATACCTTATATAGGAACCGGACTGATAGGAAATAGTAAAGTTGCAGTTGCCGGCTCCTTAACAACGGGACCTGAACTTTTCATGATAGAACAAGCTTTGGGCGTGAATGAAGATGAGTGAAGTAAAGACGTATCGAATAACTGGATGGATAAATAAGCCGAACTTCAAAAGCAAATTTCGGAAGGAGCTTAGAGCAGTTAAGCCAGAACATGCTCTAGAGGAGCTATATAAGCTGTTTGGAAGTAAGCATAGAGTGAAGAGATTTCAGATAAAAATAGAGAGTATTGATGAAGTCTCCAGTGAGGAGACAGAATAGAGAATGTTGGAGGAGAAAAATAAATGTCAAGTAGCGAGGAAGAGATTAGAAGGTTAATAGTAGAGTTAAGGATGCTGGAGAACACCGCTGAAGCTATACAATCAAGAATGAACCTCATCAATGCCATGTCCGCTGAGTTAAATCTTGCAAAGGAAACTCTTGAAGGAATAGGAAAAGAGAAGGTAGACGCTCCTGTCTTCGTACCAATAGGCGGTGGATCATACATTAAAGCGAGGCTCGCAGATATCAATAAAGTTGTTTACGGCATTGGTGCCGGGGTAGCTGTAGAGAAATCTCTAGAAGAAGCCAAGAAAGGAGTTGAGGAACGCGTATCCGAGCTTGAAAAGACAAAAAGAACACTGGAGCAACAGCTATCGCAAGTTATGAGTAAAATTCAGGAGGATCGAGAGAGACTACAAAGATTGACCTCTGAGCTAAGAAAAGAAGAGAGAACCTAAGAATGTTTGAGAAACTTCGGGAAAGCTTTACAAGATTTGTGAGAAAAATCACTGAGGTTGATCTTAAACCGGAGAGTCTAGAACCACTCATTTGGGACTTTAAGATGTCTCTTATCGAGAATGATGTAGCAGTTATAGTTGCTGATCATATATGCGATGAGATTAAGAAGCGTCTGAGCGGATTAAGAGTAAAGCGTTTAGCTGACCGTAGAGAAATCGTCAGAAATGCTATAGTGGACGTTCTATTAGAGATACTTGAGTCTCCTGAAAAAATAGACCTAATTAAGATTGTGGAGAGAAAACGTCGTTTGAGAAAACCGTGCGTTATAGTATTTGTTGGAATAAATGGAACTGGGAAAACAACAACGATCGCTAAGCTCGCGCATCTCCTACGTGATAAAGGCTATTCGGTTGTATTAGCATGTAGCGATACTTTTCGAGCAGGATCAATTGAGCAACTTTCCATTCATGCTCAACGCTTGGGAGTCCCCATCATAAAGCACCAGTACGGCTCCGACGCGGCTGCTGTGGCCTACGATGCCATCCAATATGCAACATCCAAGGGAATAAATGTTGTTCTTATTGATACTGCTGGAAGAATGCAGACTGACAAGAACCTCTTGTTAGAGATGGAGAAGATTATTCGAGTGTCTAATCCAGACTTAGTAATATTCGTGGGCGACAGCCTCTCCGGAAACGACGCTGTGCTTCAAGCCGAAGAATTCAGTAAAGCCATACGCATAGACTGTTCAATACTTACTAAGATGGATGCGGATGCAAAAGGAGGAGCAGCCATATCAATTACATACGTTACGAAGAAGCCAATACTCTATGTGGGGACAGGACAAGAATACACCGATCTTGAACCTTTTGATCCAAATATAGTGATCAATCGCATTCTAGGAGAGAATAAAAAAGAAAAATAACTTTACTTTCATTCTTCGTATGAGTTTATGAGTGCTACCATATATTTTATCGACCTGATGTAATCCTTTAATCGAATATTTTCGTTTGGTGCGTGAATTCTTGATCCGGAGTACCCGGCTCCCCCGGCGGAAACAACGGGGATCCCAAGCCAGTTCCTAATAACATACAGAGGCCCCGTTCCAGCCGCGGTTGGCCAAATAACAGGCTTCAAGCCATAAATCCTTTTCGCAATTTTCACTACACGAGTTACGAAGGGATCATTCACAGGAGTCTTAGCAGCCTCATAAGCGCTATGCTTTATAACTGTTACATCCCCGAATCCGTTCTCCCTTAGATAGTTCTTAAGCTTTCTAAAGAGTAAATCCGGTTTCTGAGCTACAACAAGTCTGAAATCCACTCTTGCAAAGGCTTCAGAGGGCAGAACGGTCTTCGTTCCAGGTCCTGTATATCCAGAGAGGAATCCAGAGATATTACACGTAGGAGAGAAAAGAAGAGTCTTCAAGCTTTCAACGCCTATAACTCCTAAGAGATACTCCTTTAGCCCAAGCTCTCTTTTATCAGCCTCTTCATCGAAAGGAGCTTCTTCTAAAAGACGCATATCCTCTTCATCTGGAGGGACAACATCATCGTACCATCCTGGAATCTTGATCTTTTCGTCGGGTCCTTTAAGCATCGAAAGCATCCAGACTAGACGCCAAGCTGGATTAGGTACAAGAGGAGCTCTGGACGAATGCACATCAACCTTAGGTCCCCTTGTTCTAAATTCAACATGAAGTATACCCTTTGCTCCAAGCGTCACTATAGGTCTTCCCTTCATATCAACTCCCTCGCCCTCCCAAAGATATCCATCTGCCTTTAGTAGATCCGCGTTTTCACGCACAAAATCCGGAAGATGAGGACTACCGCTTTCCTCTTCTCCTTCAATGAGAAACTTCAGACTCACCGGGACGTCGCCGCGGACCTCTAGGAAAACTCTAACCGCTTCAAGTCTTGAGATCAAATCGCCTTTATCATCTGAGGCTCCGCGCGCATAGAGCTTTCCGTCCTTGATGACTGGATTAAAAGGCGGAAACTTCCATTCATCTAATGGATCTGGAGGCTGCACATCATAGTGATTATAGAACCCTAAGCATTCTTTAGAGCTCCCACTTCTGAGCTCCCCGAAGACTATAGGATTTCCATTCTTGATCTCGAATATTCTCGCTTCTAATCCGATATCTTCCATGATCTTCTCAAGAAGACCTACACATTCGTCGATTCCTTTTTTCTGAGCTGAGACGCTTGGTTGCTGACATAGAATTCTCAAGTCTTCGATAAAACGATCTGTGTTTCGATCGATATATTTGAATAATTCATTTAGGTGCTCCATATGAAAGCCCCGATGAAAAATATGTGAAAGAAAGCCTAAAAAGGTTTAAGGATCTAGTACGATAGATGACCCTTTATTCCCGATAATCAATAAAATTATACGATGAAAACGAGATGCCGATTAAGAGAAAATGAAAGAAAACTGCAACACAGTCACTGCCACGGTAATCTTCCATGCTTCTTCACGTATTTTACAAGGCCCCCCTCCAGCAATATTTCTTGAATCTCCGGAGGCAACGGCTTAACCCTGTAAGTCTCTCCTTTCGTCAAGTTTTTTACGTAACCTCTCTGCATGTTAACCTCTAATATGTCACCATGTTCGATCTTATCGATATCCGCACATTCTATTACTGGAAGCCCGATGTTCACAGCATTTCTGTAGAAAATCCTCGCAAAAGACTTGGCGATAACCGCTGATATTCCGAGATGCTTTAGAACTAAGGGAGCTTGCTCTCTGCTTGATCCGCATCCAAAGTTTTTACCCGCAACTATGAAGTCGCCTTTCTTAACTTTTTGGGAGAAGTCCGGCATAAGAGTCTCCATTGCATGCTTCGAGAGCTCGTCCAGATCGGTTATACTTAGCTTATATTTGCCAGCAATAATATAATCAGTGTTCACATCATCTCCGAACTTCCACGCCTTTCCAGGTCCAAGCATTCATCATTCCTCCTTAAGAAATCTTCTAGGATCCGTTATTTCACCCATCACCGCTGAAGCAGCGGCAGTTGCAGGAGACGCCAGATAAATCTCAGCTTCTGGGCTTCCCATCCTAGCTTTGAAGTTTCTATTCGAAGTTGAAATACATCTTTCCCCCGGAGCTAGTATTCCTTGATGGGCGCCCGCGCATGGACCGCAACCTGGATTACATATGGCGCATCCAAAGTCTAAGAAAATATCGATCAAGCCTTCCTTCACCGCCTCTCGATACACTTTTCGAGACGCAGGAATCACAATCACCCGCACACCCTTTTTTGCATGTTTACCTTTCATTATCTTCGCAGCGATTCTTAGATCGTAGAGACGGCCATTCGTACATGAACCTATGAAAACTTGATTAACTTCCCTTCCTTCAACCTCCTTCACGGACTTCACATTATCAACGGCATGAGGACAGGATACTTGAGGTTCAAGATCTGAAACGTCAAACTTTATAGACTCGGAATAGTCTACATCTTCGTCGCTTGTGAATCCTTTTATCTCTCTGCATCCCAAAGCCTTCAGAAATGCGCGTGTCTTCTCGTCGGGTTCCATTATCCCGGTCTTTGCGCCCATTTCAACAGCCATATTTGTTAGAGTCAGCCTTCCCTCGACGTTCATAGATTTAACCGTTGAACCCTTGAATTCTATAGCTTTATATGTTGCTCCATCAGCTTTGATCGTCCCAATAATCTTTAAGATCACATCTTTGGGGAAAACCATGGGCGGAAGATTTCCTTCAATAAGCACTTCGATTGTTTCAGGAACCTTAAACCAGAGCCTACCAGAGAGAAGAACAGCAGCCATTTCGGTTGAGCCTATGCCAGTCGCGAAGGCCCCCAGCGCCCCATAAGTACACGTATGAGAATCTGAACCGACTATCACGCTTCCCGGGTGGACGAGCCCAGACTCTATCATTAGCTGGTGACAGACTCCTGAGCCGACTTCATAGAATTTAGCGCCATGTTTAAAGGCGAACATTCGCATCATCTTATGAACTTTCGAGAAAGCTTCGTATGCGCTCGGAGCAACGTGATCAATAACAATGGCTACCCGATCTGGATCCCATAGGGTTTTTCCGCCCATTTCTTTAAAGGCATTAATTACTAGCTGAGCCATGCCATCATGCATCATCGCCGCATCTATTTTAGCAACCACTATATCTCCTGCATAGGCGTCTTTCCCAGATGCGTGACTTAAGATCTTTTCCGAAATCGTCTTACCCATCTTCAATACCCAGCTTTCTCACTCCTCTTCTCAGAAGCTCTTAAAAAAATTTTAGGAGAACCCTTTAAGTATATCTCCTTACACAGAACGGAGAAGTTCGGATTAACCGGAAAGGATACGTTTATAAAGCGTTAATATAGGAAACATCTGGAGTGACAGTCTATGTTCAGAGAACTTGTAAACTTCTATACTGAGGGGGATCTAGCAAAGATCCTTGCGGATGCTGCTTTAAAGAGAATATCTTCATACTCAAAGACAGATGTCATAATTGTGGGTGCAGGTCCAGCGGGGCTATCAGCAGCATGGAGCCTCTCTAAAAAGGGACTCAAAGTGCTTATCATCGAAAAGATGCTTGGTGTAGGAGGGGGGATTCGAGGGGGAGCGATGCTTCTACCCGCAGTAATAATCGAGGAAGGAGAAGCGACAGATATGCTAAGAGAAGCGAAGGTAAATCTTGTCAAGTATGCGAATGGATTATTCTGCGCCGATCCAGCTGAGGCCATGGTTAAACTTGCTGCGAAGGCCCTTGAAGCAGGAGCTTCCGTCTGGCCGGGCGTAATAGTAGAAGACCTGATAATTAGCAGAAAAGGAAGAAGAACCGTGAATGTCAGAGGGGTAGTGGTAAACCTTACACCTATAACTGAAGCGAAATGGCATGTGGATCCTCTTTTTCTAGAGTCTAGAGCAGTTGTGGATGCAACGGGGCACGACGCGGATGTTGTAAGGATTCTATCTAAAAGGTGTCCATGGCTGAACATAAGCGTTCAAGGCATGTCTTCGCTCGACGTCTGGAGGGGAGAAGAGGAGGTTGTAGAATACACAGGGAAAGTAGTTAATGGACTATATGCTACTGGCATGAGCGTCTCAGAAATCCATAATCTCCATAGGATGGGCCCTCTGCTCGGCGGCATGCTACTCTCAGGAAAAAAGGTCGCGGAACAAATAATTCAGGATTTATTTTAGAAAGAATAAACATGAAAACATGATAATGCTTGTTTGAGTCTTTCTAATTTATACTTTCATCACTCAGCATTATAGATGCTGCTTAATAGCTCATTTGGTTTAACTCTAAGCTCGTCTAGGGCTAGTTCTTCTGGCGTAAAACCCATCGCTAAACCTAAAAGCGGCGGATAATGTAAAACTGGAATCCTGAATCTTTCCTTGAACCTTCTCTCTATCAAGGGTTGGTTTAAGTCATACATTATGTGGCAGAAGGGACATACTGTTATTAATGCCTGAGCATTCACCCTTTTTATATGTTCAAGCTTCTCCCTAGCCATCTGGAACGGAATATCCTCATTCACACCGATTATTGGATTTCCGCAACATTCATCCTCATCTACGTAATCTAGGCATTCCGCTCCTGTCAACTTTATAAGCTCCTTAAGCAATGCGCGACCGCCAAGACCGCCATCACGCAACGTGTACTTGGATGGACGAAGAAGATGACATCCAGTGTGTTGAGCTACACGGATCATGCTCAGAGATTTTTTAACGTTCTGCCTTATCTTTTCAAAGCCTACATCCTCTGCGAGAACATGAATTAGATGCTTTACTTCTATTTTTCCCTTATACTCCATTCCTATCTCATTTAGGTTTCCGTTAATTTTTTCCCTGAATCCTTCATCTTCCTTTAATACCTTATTCACCTTATTTAGAAAACCGAAGCATCCATTACATAATGTTAGAATATTCATCTCCTTTTCCTCAGCTAAGCATAAATTGCGCGTTGCCAGAGTGGACGCCAATTCGTGATTTACTGGATCGATTGGATAGCCGCAACAGTTAAAGTCAGGCATCTCCACGAGTTTAACTCCGAGAGTTTTCAAGACCTTCCTAGCTGAGATCTCATAACTGGGAAGCCTATAGGGGATCGTACATCCAAGAAATATCAAGTATTCTGGATCTGAATCTTTCATTCTTTCACCTCCACTTTTTCGAAGGTTTCTGCATTTTCTATGGTATCTAAGAAATCTGTGACCTCGAAGAGTTTAGCTATCTGTTTCAGATTCGACTTTGGTAAATGTGGGAGACCCCGAGCAATTCGTCTCCTAATCCTTGATTCTGGAATAACGTAAGCATAACCAGTCTTTAGGATATTTAGGGCTAACTTTTTGCTAATCAAGGGCATAATTCTTCTCTCTTTCACCGAAAAATTTCTAAGAATTCTCACAATACTAGCGACTTCGACGCCCTGAGGGCAATTGTCAATGCATGTATAACATGTTGTGCATAACCAGAGTGCAACGTCCGATAGGAGCTTATCCTTTAATCCAAGCTGAACCATTCGAGCGATTTTCCTAGGATTATAGAGACTGCTAAACCTTGAAATCGGACATCCCGCAGTACATGTTCCACATTGAAAACAGAGTAAGAACTTCTCTGCGCCAGGCGTTTCAGCCATTTCATGCCTGAAACTCGAGTTTATTCGGGTCACCATTATGCTTTTGGATATATATTTTGGGCCTGCCACTTGTTGAACCTTCCATATATCAAGTAAAGTAACTTTAAGGGTAAAGAAAATATCGGTAAATCTTTTCATATATTTATTTTGATTTTGCTACAACTTCATGAATCCCAGCTTGCTAATGAATCTTGTTACTTTTTACCGCCTTTATGCAGACAAAACTCTTTCCCTCAGGACTGTCTGAGGGTTCCTCAACTCTAGGCTCATCATGCGGCGAGCAGCTCAGTGTAGATTTAATAGATACTATAGTGAAAGAAGTCTCATTAAGCATATCCTTAACTTCATTAAGGGCATAAAAGTGCGCATACTTATAAAGAGCATGTCTTGCTTCACCTCTTTTTACGTACTCTTTACCCCAGCTGGACTCTCTTGGGATTATGCAGATCGCGAGTTCTCCGCGAGAACGCATAATCCTCCAAGCTTCTCGAATAGCCTTCTTTGGAGAAACAAGAAAGCATAAGGTTGCGATCATGATCACAAAATCAAAGGATTCATCTCTGAAGGGCAAGAATTCTCCGACAGCCCTGACTGGCTTAATGCCGCGTGCCTTTGCGTGCTTGAGCATATTCACAGATGGATCTACGCCTACGTCTATAGGAGCATAAAAGTCTAGTATTCCCGTTCCGACGCCTATAGATAATCCTTTACCGTGAAGATCTAACGCCTTTACGACTTTTGATTCACATTCAAAAATCACTTTATTCTTCTCGTACCACGAATCATATTTTTCCGCATATTTATCGAATTCCCTATATGACAATTCAATCTCCACATTCATCTCTATTCTTTTTGAGATGAGACAATAAGGACTCCACCTTTCCTTTCATGCTTATCTTCTTGTCTCTCCTGTCATCTATCTTTATCATCGTAACTATACGATTCACTCCTGTTTTAAATACTGCTTCATGCGCCGCCGCAATTACTTCTAAGGCCTCTTTTACGCTGTTCGCCTCAAAGATTGTACACATCGATGTTACTTCATATTTTATGTTTCGCTTCTCCATCTCCTTTAAGGCGGGAGCTATAAATTTTGAAACGCTCGTACCTACGCCTAGGGGGATTATGCTGAATTCAACAACTACCATTCTTTCTTCACCATTAGATAATATGCTCATAGTGAATTAAATATGGGATTGATCTGTGATGGGGAAAAGATAAATTTGTGCAAGTGCACATTATTACCGCAAAGAGGTGAATTCTCTTTCCCACGCATAAAGATTGTAGAAATTTCAGAAACGGATTCTGCATGGCGCTTGGCATACCGGTAAATCCTAATGGACCAGCATGCCCAATGTTCACCCCGAGAAATAATATTTCACAATATGCAGAAGGCATAAACACGATCTCCCCTTCAAGAGCCTCCGAGACAAATCTTGAAGATCTAAAACATAAGCTCGAAGAGCTAGAGATCAAACTCCAAAAAATAAAAGATATGCTTCAGAAGTTAGGATAAGAAAAAATAATCCTTCAAAGCATTTCAAGACATTCATTCCGATTTATTCATTCTATCCAGCTCGCTTCTGAAAGACGAAGCTATCCTTCAGCATACTAAGAGAACTGCAACTCTTGCCAGATTTAATCCCGCAGCTACTAAGACGCTTATTACAAAAAGGAGAGATCATTGGATAGGAGAGTTCAATAAGGTCGGACGGCAACTTAAAGGGCAGAAAATAAGGTCTCAGACGTCATGGAATTTCGCAGAGAAACAGAATTTTGGATATTATCTCGTCATAGTTTATGGAGGTTACGTAGAGAAACTTAGATTCTAAGTCAGAGTCTAGAATATCTAACTAAAGAATCGTCATTTTTGAGAGCCGCAATCGCCTATAAGATCGTATATAAAAAGGTGATTCAATGCGTGAAATCCGGCCGAAACGAGGATAAAATAATCAAAGAATTAGGAATTAATAGTGAATCTTGCGAGTCGAAATTCATGAAGGAACGTTGATCTGAATTAATCTGGAGTTGAAGATTTTAGCAAAAGATTTATGACCTCAAGACAATTTAGAAGATAGACTTCAGCGCAGAAAGCCGGAGGTCGTGGGTTCAAATCCCACCGGGTCCGCCACCCCACGATGGACCCGTAGTCTAGTCTGGATTAGGACGTCGGCCTGCGGAGCTGGGGTCTGAGTAATTATACAGACTCATCTACATCAGATACACCAACTAAAATCAATTTTTATTAAGAAGACCGAAATCCATTAGAGCTACGTAAAAAATTATACAGTGAAGATAATGAACGATAAGAGGTTTAGGAGGAAAAGAGTAGTGATTTATCTTCATTGGGCTGAGAGTCAGTGATTGTCAGCCGGCGCCACTCTTGATCGTCTTTTTTATTGCAGCTATTAGCTCTTTTTCATTCTCTCTTTCCAGATGCTTCATTATCATGTCGATATTTAGATTTCTTGGTTTTTCTCCCCATAACTTCTTAAAATTATCATGATAGATCTTTCTTAGCACACCCTCTGGAAGCTTTAGCCCTATGAATGGTTCTTTATATCTCGTTAGGAGCATATCTGCTGTGTCAGGAGTAAAGAACTCCTCGTCTGATTCCAAGAAGTTTCTGATGAGCCAAATTCTATCAAGGGCCTCTTGCAATGTCTGCCATGTTGCGATATCAGTTCCAAAAATTATTCTATCCTGATACTTGATGAAAAACTCTCTCCAATCATCTCTTCTTTTTGAGATGTTATACATTAGCTCAATTCCTAATGTTAAGTCTAAATTCGCATTCTCGTAGCGATTCATGAATCTTTCAGCTTTCTCAAGGTCAGCTGAGATAAAGTAAAAGTGACAAAGAACAACTTTAAGATTTGGATGATCATCAAGAACATTTTCCATCTCAGCATAGAGCTCTTCCTTCGTCGGGTAATTACCAGAGTAATACACCCATCCCCTATTCTTAGCCCATTCAGGAACTCGATTTTCATCCCAAAACTCCTCTGGATCCGCAACATGACATAAAACAGGAACCTCTAGGGACTCACATGCATCCCAGAAGCCTTCATAATATTTTCCATTTAATGGATGATGTTTGTTTCTTGGAACCGGCTTGTTTCCCATTTCGCCTATTCCATCAAAGCCCATATCAATCAATGATTCTATGTACTTGCTCCAATCGTTCACTTTCAGCAATTGAGTATCTCCAGACCAAGGCACATATCCTCCCGCATAGAAAAACCTAGGATATCTAAGTTTGAGATAAAGTCCAGCAAATCTTCCCGTGATATTCATTTGGCTGAGCCTGCCATTTTTTATAACATCAATCATAAACTCTCCTAGTCTCTCCAGTTTCTCAGCGGTAAACTGATCTTTTTTAGGCGCCGAGCTTCCGAAGTGGACATGAGCATCAACCACTGGAAGACTTATGAACTGCGAAAATTTCATATCGATCTCCTCAATTATGTAGAGATCTACCTAAATTTATTTTCTTACCTTCAGAGTCAACAAAACAAAGGATCTTGTACGTGAAATTGAGGGAAGCAAAAGAGACCTGTTATTTGTTAAAGCGCCGTTAAAATGTCCAATGTAAAAATTCGAGAGGCTGTTTCGCCATAGAGCCATGATCGCCCTATGAGCCAATATGAAATTGAAATGTCATGACATTTCCTTCAAATAATATAATGCAAAAATGTGCATCACATTCCCTTTTAGAAATAGCACAGTAAATATTTATCTTTGGCTTCAATAACGAAGATAAAAACGTAAATCCTTATAAATAACCGTGTATCTGATGAATGGCAGTTGGTGATCGTCAATTGCCAAAATGGGGATATTCAGTAGTCGGATTAGATCCAGACGTCACGGTAAAGGCAAGTGGTAGAGAGCTTAGAATATCCCCTAAGAGTGCAAGAGAAGTATGTGCAGCTATAAAAGGGATGAAGCTTAACGAGGCTAAAGAGTTTTTAGAGCAGGTTATAAAAAAGAAGAAAGCAGTTCCATTTAAGAGGTTTAATAAGAAGCTTCCGCATAGAAGAGGACTACAGAAAGCCGCCGCTGGAAGATATCCTGTGAAAGCGGCCAAGAAAATTCTTTCAGTCCTCGAAAATGCGGAGGCAAATGCTAATTTTAAAGGGCTAGATACTGAAAATCTAAAAATTATTCATGCATCCGCATATCCTGGAACAAAGATTAAAAGGTATATTCCCAGAGCAATGGGACGGGCGACTCCACGTTTTGAGACTCTCTGCCATGTTGAAATAGTTCTCGAGGAGGTTGGAGGGCGGAGCTAATTGTCATCAACTAAACATTTCATAGAGGACTCAATTAAAAAAGCCGGAGTCGACGAGTTTTTATGGAAAGAGTTTGAGAGAGCAGGGTATGGTGGAGTTGAGATTACAAAAACCCCGCTTGGTACAAACATAGTCATCTACGCGATGCGTCCAGGAATGATCATAGGAAGAGGAGGAGCAACAATAAAGAACCTAGCAAAGATTCTAGAGGAAAAATTCGGTTTGCCAAATCCTCAAATATCAGTTGCCGAGATTGAAGTCCCAGAGTTAAACGCCAGAGTTATGGCTTCACGTATAGCCTCTGCTTTACGAAGAAACATACACTTCCGCAGAGCTGGCTTCTGGGCTTTAAGTCGCATTATGGAAGCCGGAGCTATGGGAGCTGAAATAGTCATAAGCGGGAAACTAAGAACTGAAAGAGCTAGAAGTGAAAAATTTAGAGACGGCTATTTACCGAAAAGCGGCGATCCCGCAATGAAATATGTACAGACGGCAGTTACACATGTTCAGCTGAAACCAGGAGTATTTGGCATCAAAGTCTCCATCATGCCCCCAAATGTTAAGCTACCCGACGAGATAGAATTCATCGAAAAGGAAGAACTTAAAGAAGAAATCCCTTCCGAGTCTGAAAAACGCGAGGAAGAAGCGAAGAAGGAGGAAGAGATCGTTGCCGATTCTGAGAGTTAGCGAAATTAGAAAGATGTCTAATGAGGAAAGAGAGAGGAGACTGATGGAGCTCCGCACAGAGCTTATGAGAGCAAGAACAATCGTTAAAGCAGGTGGAGCACTTGACAATCCGTCGAGAATCCGCGAGCTTAGAAGAGCGATTGCTCGCATCTTAACAGTAATGAATGAGGAGAAAAGAACAAAATGAAAGTCACTCCAGAAATAATTAGACATGAATTTATCGGGCTTACAGCTGAAGTTGTAAGAAGTTCAAATCCGAGCTATGTTGGAATCAAAGGCAAGATAATTGACGAAACAAAAAACACGTTTGTAATAGAAACGAATGGCAAAGAGAAACGAATAATAAAGAATATTTCAATTTTTCATTTCACGTATGCTGATGGAACAAAAATTGAAATCGATGGTAAGATACTTGTCGGTAGACCGGAGGACCGCGTAAAAAAAGTAATTAGGAGACGTTGGTGATGGAAAGATTCCCTAAACCTAAAAAGACATGTAATGATCGTAATTGTCCATTCCATGGAACCCTAAAGATAAGAGGGAGAATACTTGAGGGAGTAGTCATAAGCGACAAGATGGATAAGACAGTGATTGTTAGAAGGGACTACTTACATTATGTTCCCAAATACAAAAGGTATGAAAGAAGGCATAGTCACATACCTGCGCATAATCCGCCATGTATAAACGCCCGCGAAAATGATAGGGTTATAATTGCAGAGTGTCGACCAATAAGTAAGACAGTCTCATTCGTTATAGTTCAAAAGCTGGAGGAAAAGTGAGATGTCTTCAAGAGCGAGAACAAGAGCATTCATGGCTAGGGGAGCGGCGGGACAGAGAAGGAAGATTTCAAGGGGACTTCCGGTAGGCTCGTTGATAAAGTGTGCGGATAACTCCGGGGCGAAGGTACTGAGATTGATACAGGTGATCGGATATAAGGGAAGACTAAGACGCGTACCATCCGCATCCGTAGGCGATAGGGTAGTCGTTTCTGTAAGAAAAGGAAGCCCAGACATGAGGAAAAAGCTCTTCCAAGCCGTTATAATCAGGCAGAGAAAGCCGTTTAGGCGACCGGAGGGGATATGGGTTCAATTTGAAGATAACGCCGCAGTCATAATAACTTCGGATGGGGAGCTACGCGGCTCAGAGATAAGAGGAGCGGTAGCTCGGGAAGCCGCTGAGAGATGGCCTAGAATAGCAAGCGCCTCGAGCATCATAATTTAGGTGAGAAAGATGAAGATAAATACAAAGAAGCCAAGCAAACAAAGAAAACTGCTATATAATGCGCCTTATCACGTCAGAGGAAAAATTATGGCGGCTCCTTTATCGGAGGAATTAAGAGAAGAATACGGCTGTAGATCGCTTCCAATCCGTTCAGGAGATACTGTAAGAATTCTCAGAGGAGATTACAAGGACTATGAAGGGAGAGTGATTAGAGTTGACAGAAAGAAGTATAGAGTATACGTAGATGGAGTGACAAGGGAGAAATCTGATGGAACAACTGTTCCCGTGCCGATTCATCATTCAAAAGTCGAGATAATTAAGCTCAATATGGATGATAAATGGAGAAAGAGGATACTGGAAAGAAAAAGTTTG
Source organism: Candidatus Bathyarchaeota archaeon (assembly GCA_021162225.1). GTDB lineage: Archaea > Thermoproteota > Bathyarchaeia > Bathyarchaeales > DTEX01 > B63. The sequence goes on from JAGGZB010000048.1 coordinate 18,119, forward strand.
GAAAAACAGAAAAAGGCTGAGGAGTAGATGAAAGATGGGAAAGAAGGGCGGTAGCTTACATCTTAAAAGAGAAGCTTCACCAGCATTTTGGCCTATACATAGAAAGAAATTCACATGGACCGTTAAGCCTCGGCCAGGACCCCATCCGATAAACCGTTGTATACCTTTGTTGCTCATCATTCGCGATCTCCTAGGACTAGCTGAAACGAGGAAAGAGGCGAGAAAGATAATTTCTCAAGGTATGGTTGTGGTTGATGGAAGAGTTAGGCGGGATGATCGTTTCCCAGCCGGTTTAATGGATGTGATCTCAATTCCAGAGATTAAGATGAATTATCGAATATTACCTTTCAAGAAAGGGCTGGGTTTACATCCAATCGATGAGAAAGAATCTTCTTATAAGCTCTGCAGAATCGAGAATAAGACTACTGTTAAGAACGGCCATATACAGCTGAATTTACATGATGGAAGAAATGTTTTAGTGAGAGTTGAAGATCCTAGAAAACCGGAGGAAGACGTATACCGAACCTTAGACACGTTGGTGATAAGCATACCGGAACAAGAAATAATTGAACATCTACCACTAAAGGAGGGAATGATGGCCATACTTATAGGCGGGAAGAACATCGGCAAGTATGGAGTAATATCGTCAATCGAAGAGCAAGCTGGCATGAAACGTAGAAGAGCATTAGTAAACATAAAAGATGAGAAAGGTGAGACTTATCAGTCTATACTTGATTACGTCTTCGTCGTCGGAGATGAAAAACCGAGAATTTCATTGCCAACAATGGAGGAGTGATGATTGTCAACAGAGACTGTTGAGAAAGCAACCTACAAGAATCCTATGTTAAAGCCGAGAATAGAGAAGGTAGTAATAAACTCATGCGTGGGCAGATCTGGTGAGCCTTTGGAGAAGGCAATGAAGATCCTTGAAGATCTGACAGGACAGAAGCCGTGCATCCGTAGAGCCAAGCGAACTATAAGAGACTTTGGCATAAGACGAAAAGAGCCGATAGCATGCGTCGTTACGCTCCGAGGAGAAAAAGCTAAGGAATTTCTCAAACGAGCATTCCAAGCGATTGATAACAAGGTATCAAAGTCATCATTTGATGAGTATGGAAACCTATCTTTCGGAATAAAAGAACACATAAACATTCCGGGCACTAAATATGACCCGAAACTTGGAATAATAGGCATGGATATTTCGGTCGTCCTAGAGAGACCGGGATACCGTGTTAAGAGAAGACGGAGAGCAAAGACGAAGGTTGGAACGGAACATTTATTATCACCCGATGATGCCATGTCTTTCTTGAAGGAAGAATTCGGTATCGAAATAGTGTAGGAGAAAAGGAAGATGGCGAAGAAAAATGTGAAAAAAGAGAGAAAATTCGGCAAAGGTAGCAGACGGTGTAGACGATGCGGATCATACGGTCCAATCATACGCAGATACGGATTAAACCTCTGCCGTCAATGCTTCAGAGAAGTTGCCAAGAGCCTAGGATTTAAGAAGTATGAGTAGGGGGAATCATAAGATATGGACACCATAGCTAATGGATTGACAACTATCATGAACAACGAGATCAGGAGAAAGAAAGAATGCTTAATTGCGCCAGCTTCCAAACTCCTAGGAAATATTCTTCGAGTGATCCAGATGAACGGATATATTGGAGAATTTGAGTTCATCGATGATGGGCGAGCGGGGAAGATAAGAGTTCAGCTTTTAGGGAGAATAAACAAGTGCGGCGCTATAAGGCCAAGATACTACGTGAAGGCTAAGGAGATTGAGAAGTGGGAGAAGCTTTATCTTCCATCAAGAGACATGGGTGTACTTGTCATTTCAACATCTCAAGGAGTAATCTCGCATAGAGAAGCAAAGAAGAAAGGCATAGGAGGAAGCCTCCTAGCTTACGTATACTAATAAGAGGTTGACCATATGCTTCAGATAGTATCTAGAAAGGTAGAAATTCCGGAGGGTGTAAAGGTAAATATAGACGGAAAGAGGGTTGAGGTTATAGGGGAAAAAGGCCGTTTAGTTAGAGATTTCTCTAGTTCTCCAGTCTCCATAAATATTGAGGATGGTCAAGTTGTTGTTTATACGGATGATACTCGCCGTAAGGCGGTGGCTATGGTTGGCACCGTGTGCGCCCATATTAGAAACATGATTAAAGGCGTAACTAAAGGATTCACGTACAAGCTTAAAATTGTGTATGCTCACTTTCCTATCTCTGTTAAGGTTGAAGGAGATAAGATCCTAATTGAAAATTTTCTAGGAGAAAGAGCTCCGCGAGTAGCAAAGATCGTTGGTAACACTAAAGTGATAGTGAAGAAAGATGACGTGATCCTTCAAGGCATAAATATAGAAGAAGTCGGTCAAACGGCGGCAAATATCGAGCAGGCGACAAAAATAAAGAATAAAGATCCGCGGAAATTCTTAGACGGCATATACGTCTACGAGAAGCATGAGGGATTTGAAGAATGAGCAAAGGTTCAGAATCTATGGAGAAACTTGTCGCTAAAAGAGAAAAAGAGAAGGCGAAGAAGCCCAAATTTGTACGGCAGGAGAGCTGGCGATATAAAAGACTGAAGGAAAACTGGAGAAGGCC
>JAGGZB010000066.1 GCA_021162225.1 Candidatus Bathyarchaeota archaeon
CTCAGCTGAGAAGAGCGCGCCCGCTCTGCTGTGAAGCTGAGTGTTAGTCACGCGGAACACAGCGCCCACGATAAAAACCTTAAGGAGCATTTCTCTGCTTTTATTTTTTCAAGAATGCAAGGATGATTAAAAGGATGATTAAGATGAAGGATATTTTGGCGGGTGTATGATAATTTAATCATTTTGATTATTTTATGTTTGAGGGACGCAAATAATGAATGAACAGAGTAACATAATTCTCATAGTTTCGGATACTTTCCGCTGGGATTTACTTGGAGAGCGGTTTAGCGTTAAGGAAAACGTTTATGCCAGAACTCCAAATCTAGACGGGCTAGCTCAAGAATCAATAGTCTTCGAACGGGCTTATCATGCTTCATTTCCAACAGTTCCGGCTAGAGCAGATCTGCTTACCGGAAGGTTCACCTTCACCTATTATGACTGGTCTCCTCTGCCTAGAGATTGGATTGTGCTGCCTCAGATTCTGAAAAGAGCTGGTTATACCAGTATGCTGATTGCAGACACCCCACATATCCTGAAAGATGGCTATAATTTTGACAGAGGATTCGACGGATGGATCTGGATACGGGGACAGGAGAACGATCGGTACAGAACCGATCCGATAGATGTTAAAATTCCCTGTAGTCCGCAGAAGCTGAGAAACGTGGAGACGGTTATTCAACATATGCGTAATAACGCTCTTCGAAGATTTGAGAAAGACTGGATACCCGCAAGAACTGCTATGGAGGCTGTTAGGTGGCTTGAGAGGAACTATAAGAGGCGATTCTTTCTTTACGTAGACTTTTTCGATCCTCATGAGCCTTGGGATCCGCCGAAATGGTATGTTGACGCTTATGATCCCGAATATGTTGGAGAGGAAGTCTTGTATCCAGCTTATGGTCCATGCGACTATCTTTCCAGAGCGGAACTCGAGCACGTTAGGGCTCTTTATGCGGGAGAAGCTACACTCGTTGATAAGTGGATAGGTGTCATTATGAGGAAGATTGAGGAGCTGGGCATCATTGAGAATACGACGATAATATTCACGAGCGACCATGGAATTTATCTGGGAGAACATAGCCTTATAGGCAAGTCCATAATTATGGGAGAATATCACGGATTGGTTCCTCTCTATGAAGAAGTGTGCCATATTCCTTTACTCATACGTCTCGCCGATAATCTAGGCGGAAAAGAAGAGCATCAGAAAATCGATGAACTGACTCTTCTTCCAGATATCACAGCTACGATAATTGAACTCGCCGATGCTAAAGATGAAGGGTTACTTCAGGGATGCTCGCTCATACCGCTCATAAATGGAGAGTCAAAGGAGTGGCGGAGCTTCGTTGTATCGGCACCATCCTTAATACATGGCCCAAGAGCGAGCCTGCGTGTAACGATAACAAGCAAAGAATGGTCATTAATCCTAACACCCAAGTTAGAGTCGAGAGAGCTGGAGAAAGCCACTTACACATTGATCGTGGATGGAGTGCCGAGGATCCTGAAGCCCTTTGGGAAAATAGATACGGAGCTCTACAATCTTAAAAAGGATCCGCAACAGAAACATAATGTACTAGATGAAAATGTGAATGTAGCATTAGATCTCAGATCAAAATTCATTAAATTCCTAAGAGAGATAGGAGCTAAGAAAGAAATAGTCAAGTCGTGGCAAGCTTGCAAATCCCTAGATTAGAAATGAGTTAACAATGTAACTCCTTAAGCGGCTAGGATAAGCAATGCTTTATGAACTTTATATAGAATTTTTCCCACAACCAAAATGAAGATTCCGTTTTATTATAATCACGTAGTATTTATGATGCTTCTCTCTTGCATGTCAAAAAGTAGTGTTGTGAATCAGTCTGGTCATGAACGTAGCGTTCACAACGAAGGTCTAGAATTCAAAATATAGAAGATTTTTTAGTTTCTTTATTTCTTCTTTAATATGATCTATGATGAGCTGTAGTGAGGCTGAATTCTTTAGTGAGAATAGGCTTCTGAAGATACTCATGGATAATATCCCCGACTCAATCTACTTCAAGGATTTATCCTCGCGTTTCATTATGGTGAGTAGAGCTCACGCTGAAAGGATGGGGATTAAAAGCCCCGAGGAGGCAAGGGGAAAGACCGACTTCGACTTTTACGCGGAGGAATTTGCACGTGAGGCATACGAGGATGAGAGACGAATAATCGAGACTGGCCGACCACTAGTAAACAAGATCGAAAAAATCGTTACTAAGAATGGTGCTATTCGCTGGGCTTCAGCTACTAAAGTTCCGATTCTTGATGATCAAGGAAGAGTAGTAGGTATCGTTGGAATATCTAGGGATATAACCAAGTATGTGGAGATGCAGAGACAAATGCAGCTTCTATCAAGCGTTGTGGAGCAAATATCAGAAGGAATAGCAGTTACGGACGCTAACGGAAAGATAATTTTTGCCAACTCAGCATGGGCGGGGATGCATGGCTACGAAGCAAAAGAACTCGTTGGAATGGATATCCACGGCCTATACGAGAAGCCTGAAGTTGCTAGGAAGTTTGAGGATGAAGCCATAACGAGAGGAAGTGCTAAGGGAAGACTTAGCCACGTAAAGAAGAATGGAGATGTCTTTCCAACATTAACCTCTTGGAGCCTTATAAGAGACAGAGAAGGAAAAAATATTGGAATGGCAATAATCACGAAGAGCCTTATAGATATAATTAAGGTTCTTAGAGATGTCAAGATATTAGGAAACGTAGAGGAAAGATAAGTGTGTTATCGATGTATATTGCATTTATTTATCCATGACGAAGATGAAAATTTTTGTAAAGAAGAACACAAAAAGGTTTTTTCGGCTCTCTAGTGAATGGAAAATTCTATATTTTGGCTCTTTCTTCCTTCTGGTAGTACTCTGTCCATTTCAGCTTTCTGGCATCACGTCTCAATTTAAGAGCATTCTTCCGACATTTGCTTGAACAGAACCACAAAACGGATCCGTCGGCTTTGACATACATTATTCCCGTTCCGGGAGGAATCTCTCCTCCGCAGAACGAACATTTATGAGACTTCGGCATATGCTTCACCTGCTCGATCACTATCAAAAGTGATGCACTTTCTGCTTCTCACTTTATCTTCCTGGCCTCTCTCTCAGTCTCTCTAAGCATTAATATATCATTAAGTCTAACTGGACCTTTAACATTCCGCGTTATTATCCTACCTTTATCTGGTCCCTTAAGAATGCGAACTCTGACCTGCTGTATCTCGCCGGTAGCTCCAGTTCTGCCCACTATCTGAATTACCTGAGCTGGAGTTAGAGTCTCCTCTTCCCTCTCGCTCATTCACCAGTCCCTTCCTTGATCCTTTGAACCCTAGTGATTATCTCCTTAACCAAGTCCTCCGCCTCTCCCGGCTCGATTATGCAGGCAGCGGCCGACTGTACGTCTATACCAGCAGCTGAGCCGAGCTTCGCTTTACTTGGAACATATATATAGGGTATTTTCCTTTCGTCACAAAGTAGCGGTAAATGAGCAACGATCTCTGGAGGATCGACATCCTCAGCTATTAAGACGAGCTTCGCCTGTCCTCTTTCCACCGCCTTTGTTGTTTCATTTGTTCCCTTCCGAATCTTTCCAGTTCTCAACGCTATTTGCAGCGCTTCGTATGCAGCGTTCGCCACGTCCTTTGGAACTTCAAACTTCACATAGAACGGCTTTGACATTTTTACTCACCGAAACTTCATCAACATATGTCTCAGTTCAGATCTTAACTCCTAGACTAAATTAAATATAACCCTAATATACATTACGGTTATTTTCATATTTATTCATGAGCGAAGAAAGCCTTTATCTCCTTTCCTACCTCATCTATACGAACAAATCCGAATCGTTCAAATTGAACGATTTGATCAACTGAGACTTGACGTAGATTGCTTTCGGCTAATCCATTCACCACCGAACCGTCAGGCATGATCACTTTGCATGAAACTCCATTTTCCTCCGGAAGCCAATGGATTAACCTGAGACCCAATCTCCTAGCATCTTCATAATCGCTACTATGATACTCAGCTAAGACTTGATCCCCGTTCTTTGATAGAATCTTCACGTTGAAGAGTTCCATCAGCCGGATGAGAGAGCCTGCCTTAAGATTATCGAAGTCCCTCGACGAGATCAATAAATATGCATATCCATTTCTATTCTTGACTGTGAGAATTCGTTTTCCTCGTTTCGGATCATCGGGATGAAGTCTCAGGGTTGCTACGAAGTCTCTGCTAATATTACTGACTATCATAGTCTTAGGATTATCGAGGAAGAAGTACCGGTTAGCTATCGGATCAATTATTTTGCGATTATACGCGTAAAGATTCTCCCAGCTCAACGTTATATCGGCTGGTCGTGGACCGACATCTATCATCATTTGCCGTATCGCTTTGGGCATTATTCCTCTTCTCCTCAAAGCTCTGAACGTTGCGAGTCTAGGATCGTCCCATCCGCTGTAAACGCCTTCTTCAACGGCTTGAACAATCTTAGACTTGCTCAGCACGGCCCCTATGATCTTTAATCTTCCATAGTGGATTGCTTCTGGATATTCCCATCCTAGATACCGATACAGAAATTCCTGTCTTCTCTGATTTGTTAAGTGCTCTTTTCCCCTTATTATATGGGTTACGCCATTCAAATGATCATCTAGTCCGTTCGCGAATGCAAAGAGGGGCCACACACGATAGCGGCTACCAGTTCTGGGGTGAGGATACTTCTTCGTGTCTATTATCCTTAATGCTGGCCAGTCACGGATTGCAGGATTCGGATGATTCAGATCCGTCTTTATTCTTACAACAGCTTCTCCTTCCCCGTATCCCCCGGATAGCATATCTTCCCATCTTGAGAGGTTCTCCTTGGGAGACAGGCTTCTACAGGGACAAGGCTTCTTTTGCCATATTCTCTTCCGGAATTCTTCTCGCTGGCAAGTGCAGACGTAGGCGTTCCCATCTTCTAGCAGCTTTCTGGCATATTCGTAATATATCTCCATTCGGTCACTCTGTATATATTCAGCATCCCACTCACACCCGAGCCATTTAAGATCCTCTCTTATTAAATCATAAAACTCAAGAGATGTCCTCTTTATTCTAGGATCAGTATCCTCAAACCTCAAGATGAAGCGGCCATCATACATCCTCGCATATTCATAGCTTAGAATTATTGCCCTAGCTGAGCCTATGTGTAAGACAC
>JAGGZB010000142.1 GCA_021162225.1 Candidatus Bathyarchaeota archaeon
ACATAAATGAGCATGCGAGTGAATGGGTTTCGTATTATCAAAAACTCATCGGCGGATAAATTTTTATCTTCCTCTTTTTATTTGGTCTAACACCTTAGGGGTGGGAGAGTTTTGAAAGAATATCTTCATAAAATTCGCCCTAACCTCTTCGTGCTTCCTGCTTTATTGATGGCTCTTCTATTCTTCGTAGTACCGTTTGTACTCTTATTCTATGTTAGTTTCACCGAGGGATCATCCTATTTCTTTAACCCGATTTTCACCTTAGATAATTATGTCAAAGCATTCACAGATCATCTTCCAGATTTCAGAAATACGCTCGTCCTCGCTAGTCTTGGTGCAACGATAGATGTAATACTTGGCTACCCTTATGCATATCTTTTGAATAGGAAAATCAGAAAGCTCGGAGACTTCTTCCGTACGATTCTCCTCATACCACTTCTTGGAGAGCTTTACATCGCTTACGGTTTATGGTGGCTGTTTCTGCCTACAGGTCCCTTAGCCCCGATTTTAGAATCCTTCGGAATCTCGTCTTTTGCTTTGCTTTACACACCATTTAGCGCTGCTATGGCTTTAGCGATCTTCACATTTCCATTTTCAGTGCTACAGATGGGTATCAACTTAAGCCAGATAGATCCAGTATACGAGGAGGCCGCAAGCTGTCTAGGCGCTGGAAGGTTCAGCAGGTTCTTACACGTATTGCTGCCGTTAAGTCTTCCAGGTTTAATGAGCGGCTGGTTTATGGCCTTCGGATGGAACATCGGAGCATACGCGATACCAGCTCTTATGGGCGGGGTCATTATCGGCCAAAGAGTTCTATCAATACAAATTAGAGCTACAGGTCTTCTGATGATGAACTATGGTCTTGCCGCCGCCTTAGCTAGCACTCTTATAATGATTGCATTAGTATTCATGTTCGCATCTTTGAAAGTTTCTAGGGGGACCTTGATATGAGAAGACCTGACTTTTCAACAATAGTATCATATGCATACGTCATAATCGTTAGTTTCATAATAATAGTGCCGTTCGTTATAACTTTCATCAGGTCCTTTATGACGCCGGAAGGTACATTATCGATTTCAAACTACTTTGGCATAGCCGGTGTTTTCTGGCCGAAGGTGTGGCTTAGCTTACAGCTAGCGATTTATACGGTGGTTCTGGACTTAGTGATCACTATACCGGCGGCCTATGCTTTGACGAGATTCGATTTTAAGGGTAAAAGCGCAGTCCTTTTGACGCTGATGGGAGTATGGTATGTGCCCGGAATATCTTACGCGCTATCTTTAATTCTGTCATTTTACCTAATATACAAGGCCTGTTTAAGCATATTGGGTTTCATAGTAACATATGTAACAGGATTTTTGCCTATAATGTTGCTCTCGACGATAGTTGCTTTTAGAAGGCTTGATGTCTCTTATGAAGAGGCCGCTAGATGTCTTGGTGCAAGTGGCCTCAAAACTTTCCTCCACGTCACACTTCCACTTATTGGACCAGGGATAAGCTCCGGCGTTATCCTAACCTTCATATTATCATTTAATGAATTTATCACGGCTTTCCTACTCGCTGGTCCAACAGGTATTCTGACTGCTCCAGTAAAAGTCTTCGATGACATTTCACACGCGGGAATGTATGGGTTCGTAGCGGCTGAAGCGGCTATACTTCAGCTCATATCGCTCACAGTGATTTTCCTATATCTGAAGATTGTAGGAACGAGATACTTGAAGGGCATAGTCTTCTTCTGAAATCATTAGATTTGATTATGGTCTTCAAAAATCACTTCCGTAATGTTTTCTCTTCTAAACGAGGACCTGACCCTAAGGTATTCAAGAACTCGGGGTATTTCATTACGACATTAAAGATGTGATGTCGCTGTGAATTGCCTTAGCTATAAATGATTTAATAAAATATATTAACAACTTTTCACACAAGATACTCATGCGAAATGACGAATATTCTACAATAAATGATATCAGAGATAATCCTCTAGCAATTGAAAGTGTGGTAAAAGCAGCTCCGAAAATAACGAATCTGGCTGAAAGGATTTATGAAAAAATCAGGGATCTGAAGAGAATATTTTTCGTAGGTTGTGGGTCATCGTATTATGCCGTGATGTTTGGGGCCTGGCCATTATTAAACACCGAACTAAAAGTACACGCTGTTCCGTCTTCAGAATTTATCTTTTATCATAGTCAACTCCTAAACGAAGAAGACTTAGTTATCGGAGTTTCTCGATCTGGTCAAACGGCAGAAACCGTTTCCGCTATAAAAAAGGCCCGTGAGCATAAGGCATTAACCGTAGCCTTTACGCTAACGCCGAAAAGCGAGCTTTATGAAATAAGTGAAGAGAGTTTCGCCGTTGATATCGGCGAGGAAAAAAGTGTGGTTATGACGAAAAGCTTTACATCCCTGTCACTCGCCTCAGCGATCTTTTCCGCCGCCCTAAAACGATGCATGTTTAACGAAACATGTAGTTTTGTAGATGAATTAGGCGAGCTACGTGGCTCTGCTGAGTCCCTGATAAAGAAGGAGAAAGAGATCCAAGAGTTAGCCGAGGCAAGGATAATGAACGCGGTTGAGAGATTCATTTGTCTTGGTTCAGGTCCGGCTTATCCGATAATGTTAGAAGGGGCTTTAAAGATTAAAGAGACTTCTTATGTAGCAACAGAATCGTTTCATACTTTAGAGTTTAGACACGGCCCGATGGCATCTATCGGTGAGAAGTTGACGATCTTCTTAAGCGCCTTCAAAGGAGAGATCTTTGACGCCTCTAAAAGACTTCTAAATGAGATTAAAGAGAGAGGCGCTGACGTAATATTTCTGACGAATTCTTCGGAGGAAGGTGAAGAGAAGGGAAAAATAGTAATCCCCCGCATAGAGTGTGAAGAAAACGCCGCGTTACTTTCCATAATACCAATCCAGATCTTCGCATATTACTATGCTGTCAGGAAAGGAAAGAATCCGGATAAACCAAGGGGGATCACCAGATATATCGGGAAATTCTGAGACGTGAAAGGCGAAATCCACTTAACATTTTTTCGACAAAAGAGGTTCCCATCCACAATTTTTTAATGAAGAGTAAACATATCTAACGAAGGAGCCGAAGTGAAAAGTTGGCGGGCTTAGGCTCTAAGGAGAACCATCGATTAAAGTCGCAAAAGAGATTTGTTTTATTAGAATTCAAAGGCAACACTATTTAGGTGAATGGTGCGCGCATTTTGCCAAAAAAGCTAAATATGGAGTAAACAGATCAGAACGCATGAGTCTAGCGGAAGCTTATAAAAAAGCAGTAATGGATATTATTAACCGAGTTTGGAACGAGGAAAGAGAAAATATGGAACTCGCCTCTGACTTAATAGTGAAAACGATATTAGATAATAAGCTAATCTATGTTTTTGGAACTGGTCATTCGATGCTCTTAGCAATGGAGATGTTCACTAGGTCGGGTGGGCTTGTGCAAGTATATCCTATGCTCGATTTGAGTGTTTCAGGCTATAACGGTGCTCTAAAGGCAACATACATTGAGCGTCTTTCAGGATATGCTAAGGCATTGCTAGATTACTATGAGCCTGAACCCGGCTCGACGTTAATCATAGTCTCTAATTCCGGAAAGAATGCTGTTCCCGTCGAAATGGCGTTTGAGGCCAAGAAACGGGGTATAAAGATTATAGCTCTGACATCAAGAGAATATTCGAACAAAGTCCCAGCATCGAATCCTTTGAAGAAGAGGCTCTACGAAATAGCCGACATAGTAATAGATAACAAGATCCCATTAGCCGACACCGCAGTATATGTTGAGGAATTAAAACAAGGTATCGGTCCTGCCTCCACTATAGTGAATTCCTTCATATTACATTGGATAGAAGCATGGGTCGTAGAGAAGCTTCTAGCTAAAGGTGTGAAGCCAATGGTTTGGAAAGAGGGAAACGTCCCAGGAGGAGACGAATTTAATAAAGCATATTATGATAAATATTTCGACAAAATAAAGCCGCTGTAAAGTTAGGGTATTAAAGCTTTTACGACCTTACACATTCCTTCCCCTAAATTTTCTATCATATACTCTCCAACACAGGCTGGAACGATTAAAGTGTCTGGGAACTCTAATACATATCCTTCTCCTTTCTTTGGTTTAACAAGAACCCTCTCTCCCTCAACCAAGGTTAGAAGATGAAATCTTCCATTAGTGTTATCCTCTATACTCTTAGAGAACTCCAGCCTACGTGTCTCGAAGCATATATCCCTCCTTTTTCCTATCAAATACTCCGCCCAACCATCTCCGCTCCTCAGGAGCTTAGGCCGCTGAGCGAGATTCGCGAGAACCCATTTTCTTCTCCTATTTTTCTTCAAGACGTTAAATGCATGCTTTAGGTGAATTGGCCTCAGGCTTCCGTCGAGATCCGGCCTGACATAATCATATATGTGGAAGGTGTAACCTGGAGAATAAGCACATATCTCAAAATCTATCTCTAGGAC
>JAGGZB010000168.1 GCA_021162225.1 Candidatus Bathyarchaeota archaeon
AGTAGGTATACTTAGCTCAGGCCTAGATGTTACTGAACGAAAAAGCATCGAAGAGCGACTTAGAGAACTCGCATATCGACTGAATGGACTTCGCCCAGGAGGATGCTTTGTTTCAGAATCAGCTGATAGATGCTTCAAAGCCTACGCGGATCTAACGCTTCACGGCGTTCCGGGCCTATGCATAGCCCGCGAAGATCCTGAGAGGCTCATAAATAGATATGGCCCTGCATTCAAGAATCTGATACTACTCTCATCCAAGCCGATAAAAGGGTTTAAGGCTGTCTCAACACTTCAAGACGTTTCACTTGAAATATCGGAATTTCTAAAAATGAATCATATGGCTGTGATTCTTCTTGATGGTTCAGAGTATCTCATCGCAAAGAATGGATTCGAACCATTTTATAAATTCATACAGGAGAAACGATTCGATTTCATTGAGAAGAGATCCCTGTTACTCTTACATTTGGATCTAAATACACTTACGGAGAGGGAAAGGGCTTTATTACTAAGCGAAGTTGAGAAGCTCCGATAATCTTCCTTTTTTATTTTTTAGAGAAGAAATATAGATGATTTTTTTATTCTCGACCCGCTATTAGTTAGCTGGTGTTGAGATCTTGTTTAGCAACGCTCGGTTTACATCATATAATTGGACAGGGTTGATTCCGCCGTCCTATATATTCTCGAATAGGAGATTCCGCGGAGTAATCTTAGATCCGCCGGACTTCAATCCTGGATCATGGATAGGAGCTTCAGGCGCCATAGTAGACTATGATTCCAAAGAGTTTTGGCTGACGGTTAGACCTCGTAAACATCCTCCTCTTCGTGGTTATGAGGTGCAAATATACAAGTCGCGTGACGGAGAGAGTTACCGCTTAGTCACCTCCATCACCAAAGAGGATTTGAAGACCATGTCAGGCATCACTGTTGCAAGCATTGAGGCTCAGCAGCTGATAAGAGACCCAGAGACTGGCAGATACTATCTCTACGTATCAGTTGAGACTCAGGGAACAGAGAAGACGGAGGGAGGATGGGACACCTTCCTTCTAACATCTGACGACCCATCTGGCCCATGGAGTTTTCACGGTCTCTCCTGGAAGCGTGGCGACAGCTATGACAGGCACGAGGCAAGAGATGCAACTATAGGGATAGTTGACGGCAAGTACTTCGCACTTTATAAAGCATCTGGTGAACCCGATGGAAGAACGAATGTTGCCTTAGCAACGAGCATGAATGGAACAGAATGGAGGAAACATGGCATCCTAAAGATTGACGGAGCGAAACAGCCAAGATACTTACAACTCTACGGAGGCATATTTGCAAGTAGCATGGGACCCCTCTTCATCGGATTGGCACGTAGATATGTAATCGAAGGATGCGGAATAGCCAAGGACTTTGAAGCCTACGTGATAGATTACAGGAACATGAATCTCGAACCCATTTTCAAGAATGAATGGAACCCCCTCTCTCCATATGAAAGACCGGATTATCCGACTCATGGATACATGAATCTTCTTTTCGATCCATTCAAGGATCGAGTTCTCCTATACGTGGAGGCTATAGATCCAAAGTACACAAAGAAGATTGGATGGCGCACACAAGTTGATAGGTTAATAATGTATGAAACAAAGCTGAAAAGCGAATAAAGATACTAGTCAGTATCGTCGCTAAAAAGCGAAACGGATAATCACGCCCGCTATGAGTTGTCAATCATCAGTCTAGCTAGTTAGTCCAAAGTTTAATAAGAGCGAGAAAGCTTGAATTATTAACCATCCGGAAAAACGAAGGGGAGAGATTGTATATGGGCAGCCGCATATGGATCATGAGGGATTATATAAGATGCTCGGGATGCCGCAGATGCGAGATTGTTTGTTCACTGAGCCATGAGGGAAAGATATGGCCGGAGGCATCACGCATAAGAATCTTCGCGCCTTTTCCAGGCCTAGAAGTTCCACATCTCTGTACTCAATGCGATGATTATCCATGCGTAAAGGCCTGTCCAGCAGATGCTTTATCAGTTGATGAGAAAACCGGCGCGGTCATAGTTGATAGGGAGAAGTGTACTGGCTGCGGGGCATGCATAGAATCTTGTCCCGGCAAGATTCCATACATACATCCGACGGAAAACTACGTCGTCATATGCGACCTTTGTGGAGGAAAACCAAAATGCGTAGAAGTCTGTGCCGAAGCGGGCTACAACGCTCTAAGGCTAACGGATGACCCCGGCATCCACAAGAAAGTACATGCTGTGGAGCCGGAGGTGATAGCTAAGGACTTAGCTGTTAATCTCTTCGGAGAAAAAGGTGAGGAGGTGATTTAGATGCCGCGTGGCTATGCGGGAAGATTTCTAGAGGTGGACCTAACCCGCGAGAAGATAGAGGAGACAAAAATCCCCGAGGAGATTTTATATCAGTATTTCGGGGGAAGAGGACTAGCCGCTAAGGTTATCTGGGATAGATTGGGAAAGAAATGGTCCAGTATTGACCCTCTCGGACCGGAGAATATACTCACGGTTTTAACAGGTCCATTAACGGGCTTTCATCCAGGATCCAGAATCTGCATATCCGGGAAGTCTCCTCTAAGTAATGGAACGGTTGGCGCTACTGCAAGCACAGAGTTTGCAGTTGAACTAAAATGTGCAGGATATGATGGAATCTTCATAACTGGGAAAGCAAGTAGCCCAGTTTACTTGCTGATCACGGATGACGGATGCGAGATCATGGATGCAAGTCACATATGGGGCAAGACATGTGAGGAGACAATAAAGATCCTAAACGCGGAGGTGAAGAGAACACTTGCTGAGAGGAAGCCGAGAATTGGACTGTGGAGGGAACCCTCAATGGTCTATATAGGTCCAGCTGGGGAGAACCTTGTGCGAACGGCTGCTGTGCTAACGAAGCTTGTACACGCAGCTGGATACGGCGGCTATGGAGCAGTTATGGGATCTAAAAACCTCAAGGCAATAGTCGCTAAGGGAAGAGGGCCATTGCCAGACACGGTGGCTCCGAAAACCGTTGAGATTCTGCTACATGAATATCACAAGAGGCTAATCAGCAGAACCCGCATGAGACAGTGGGGAACGGGATATGCTGGCTACTCAGTCGGGGCGAATTCAAGCTCAGAACCCGTTCGGAACTGGCAAGACGAGTGGCATGACGAGAAGAGCATTGCTGGTCCCAGATATAGCGCTCGCTTCTGGGTTAAGCCTTACTGGGCTGACTTTAACTGTACACTGAACTGTATGAAGATCTCTTGTATCAAGTCTGGAAGGTGGAAAGGAGACATCACTGATATGCCAGACTACGAGCTTGAGGCTTACTGTGGAACAAACCTAGGCATATTTAACCCGGAAGACAACGTACACATGAGCGCCCTCGTAGATAACCTTGGACTATCTGGAATAAATGCGGCGAATACTATGGGGTTCGCCGCGGAGCTATATCAGCGTGGAATCTTAACAAAGGAGGATCTCGGCTTCGAACTCAAGTGGGGAGACGCTGAGGCATTCACCAAGCTCGCTAACTTAATCGTGAAGAGAGAAAAGATTGGAGATGTACTGGCTGAGGGGACATACCGCGCTGCTCTTAAAA